>JACCZY010000127.1 GCA_013695685.1 Geodermatophilaceae bacterium
AGTTGAGCAGTCCGGCGTACCCGAAGTGCAAGTTCAGGCCCAGCGCGAGGAGCGCGTAGAAGGCCGCGAGGGGGCCGAACGCCGCTTGGAGGCTGTTGGTCAGAATCGTCACGACATCCATCGGCTAGCCCACCCGCTCCCGAACTCCGAGGATCCCGCTGGGCCGCACGACGAGGATGATGATCAGCAGCAGCAGACCCCCGACGTTCTTCAACTCATCCGGTATCACGAGCGTAGACATCTGGACGAACACACCGACGATGACGCTGCCGACCAGCGCGCCGTACGCCGTCCCGAGCCCGCCCAGGATGACTCCGGCGAACATCAGCAGCAGCAGCCGGAAGCCCATGTCCCACGCGACCTGATCGGACAGCCCGTAGAGGACACCGCCGAACGTCGCCAGCGCACCGCCCAGCATCCAGACGAAGAGGATCACGCGGTCGACATTGATACCCGAGGACGCCGCCAGGTCGCGGTTGTCGGCGACGGCCCGCATCGCCTTGCCGATCTTCGTGCGTTGCAGCATCAACGCGACCGCAATGAGCACCACCACGCTCAGGATGATCGAGGCCAGGTCCTTGTCGGTGAGCGTCATGATGCCGCCCAGATACGGCTCGGCGCGCTGGCCCCGGTAATCGGCGTACGGCTGCTGGCCACCACCGAGCTGGATCAGCAGGACATAGCGCAGGACGATCGACAGTCCGATCGACACCACGAGCATGGCGATCAGGCCGGTTCGCCGCCGCCGCAGCGGGCGCCACAAGCCGAGCTCGTTCAAACCACCTATTCCAGCGCCGACGACGACCGCGAGCAAGGTCGCCCAGATCAGCTGCACACCGAAGGAGACATTGATGATGAAGGCGACAGTGGCGCCGATTGCGACGAGCTCGCCGTGAGCGAAGTTCGTCAGTCCCGTCGTACCGAAGATCAGGGACAACCCGATCGCGGTGATCGCGATGATCAGTCCGAACCGCAGCCCCTCGACGAAACGCTGCAGAACAGTGATCGTTGAGCCACCGCCCTGACCCACCGATCCGTCGGACAAGGCGAACGCGACCCGCTGCGCCCGGCCCGTCCCGACGGTGACCGCGCGTTCGGTCGAGGCGGAGGTGACTCCCTCCGGCAGTTCGGCGGCATCGATGAAGGCGATGTAGTCACCGGCGCCGGGCAGGTCGATCTCGAACCGGCCGTTCTCGTCGGTCTCGTCATCCCCTACCTCGTCGCCGTCCGTGGTCGTGACGGTGACCGTCACTCCCTCGATCGGGCCGCTGGCACCGGAGGCCAGCGTTCCGACGATCTGCTCGCCCTCGGCGCTGGCCGGTCCACTGAGGACGGTGAGTAGGCAGACGAAGACGAGTCCAACGAGGGCAACGAGCCGATGAAGCACGGGGAGTCCCTCCGCTGGGTCTGCATCACAGGGCTGGCGGAACACTAGCCGACGCAGGCGTTACGGTGGGGCCGGTCCTGTCGAGGACCTGTCCACCGAATCCCTATCGGAGCGGAGTTCCATGGCCCGTCTCCTCGTGCGAGTGCGAGACGCTGCTCCACAGGACATTGACGTCCTGCACAGCTTCGCCGAGCAGGTCCTCGACGCGGGTGATGTGAACGCTCGGTCGCCCATGGTGCGGCTGGCCGAGGGAGTGATGGGGCATCAGCTCCGGGAGCGTTACTCCCGGTTGCTTGCCGACCCTGAGCATCGGGTCGTACTGGCGGAATCCGACGAGGGTAGAGCGGTCGGTCTGGCTGTCTTCTCGGTGGACATGATCAGCGCCCTGCTTACCGTTCCGGTGGTCTACGTCAGTCACGTCATCGTGCCAGGCCTCGAGCGTGACCGGGCAGTGGGCCGGGCGCTGGTCGAAGCGGCGACGACGTTCGCGGAGGAGATCGGTGCCGAGCACGTGATCGTAGGCCTGAACCCAGGCGGCCGGGAGAGCAACCGGTTCTTTGCCCGGCTCGGCTTCACCCCGCTCATCATGCGCCGGATCGCGAGCGTCCAGACGTTGCGGCGCAGCCTCACCGAGCACCCCGTCGCCACGCCGGTTCCACTCGGGTCCAGGCTGGCCCGGCCGCGACTGCGTCGAAGTACCTGACGCTCAGCCCGGCGGCGCCCCTCGGATGAGGCAGGTCAGCCGCACTGTGCAGACCCGCCGCCCCTCCTCGTCGCTGATCACGACTTCATACGTCGCGATGGTGTTCCCGGCGTGCAGCGGCGTACACACTGCGGTGACGCTGCCGGATCGGGCGGCGCGATGGTGCGTCGCGCTGAGTTCCAGGCCGAGCGCTGCCCGTTCGGGTCCGGCATGGACGGCGGCCGCGACCGAGCCGAGTGTCTCGGCGAGCACGCAGGACGCGCCACCGTGCAGCAGCCCGTACGGCTGTAGATTGCCGGCGACCGGCATCGTCGCGACCATCCGCTCCGGGGTCCAGTCGATAATCTCGATGCCCATTCGGTCGGGCAGCTGACCGTCCGGGACCTCGATCTCGCGACCCGCGACGTTCATTCGCACCATCCTCGCCAGAGTCTCCCTCGGGTCCTGTCGCAGCCATCCGGTCCTGTCGCAGGGCAACCCTAGACTCGGCAGCTGTGGGTGCATCACGGCTGCTGCTGCTCGACGGTCACTCGTTGGCCTACCGGGCGTTCTTCGCCCTGCCGGTGGAGAACTTCTCGACGACGACAGGGCAGCCGACCAACGCGGTCTACGGCTTCACCTCGATGCTGATCAACGTGTTGCGGGATGAGACCCCGACTCATCTCGGCGTCGCCTTCGACGTGTCGCGCCAGACATTCCGCAACGAGATGTACGCCGAGTACAAGGCCGGCCGCAGCGAGACGCCGACGGACTTCCGGGGGCAGGTCAGTCTGATCAAGGAGGTGCTGGACGCGCTTCGCATTCCCACGATCGAGGCGGAGAACTACGAAGCCGACGATGTGATCGCGACACTGACCACGCAGGCGGTTGCCGACGGCATGGCAGTCCTCGTCCTCACCGGGGACCGCGACGCCCTGCAGCTCGTGGGTGAGAAGGTCACCGTTCTGTACCCGCGCCGGGGGGTGTCGGAGCTGACCCGCTTCACGCCGGAGGAGGTGGAGGACAAGTACGGCCTGACCCCGGCCCAGTACCCGGACTTCGCGGCCTTGCGCGGCGACCCCAGTGACAACCTGCCCGGTATCCCAGGGGTCGGTGAGAAGACCGCGGCCAAATGGGTGCGTGAGTTCGGGTCGCTCAACGACCTGGCCGATCGCGTCGACGAGGTGCGGGGTAAGACCGGTGACGCGCTGCGGGTGAACCTCGCCTCGGTGCTGCGGAACAGGCAGTTGACCGAGTTGGTCCGGGAGGTGTCGCTACCCCTCGGCCCCGGCGACCTCCGAATGACGTCATGGGACCGCGACGAGGTCCACCGCATCTTCGACAACCTCCAGTTCCGTGTGCTGCGCGAGCGGCTCTTCGACACCCTCCAGGCCGCCGAACCGGAAGCCGACGAGGGCTTCGACGTCCACGCGCGGATCATCGGCCCGGGTGAGCTGCCCACCTGGCTGGCCGAGCGGACCGGTTCCGGGGCGCGGACCGGCGTCTCGTTCCGGGGGCACTGGGCGAGGGGATCCGGTGATGTGTCCGCGATCGCGCTGGCCACCGAGGGGGAGGAGGGGGCGTACGTCGATGTTGCCGCTCTGAGCGCCGAGGACGACGTGGCCCTTGCCGGGTGGTTGGCCGACCCGGCGAACCCCAAGGCGATGCACGAGGTGAAGGGCCCGCTGCTGGCGTGCTGGTCCCGTGGCTGGGATCTCGCCGGGGTGACCAGTGACACCGCGCTGGCGGCGTACCTCGCCCTGCCGGGACAACGCTCGTTCGACCTCGGCGACCTGACCCTGCGCTACCTGCACCGCGAGCTCCGGGCCGAGTACACCGACGGCGACGGGCAGCTCACCCTCGAAGGCGGCGCGGACGAAGCCGATGAGACGGCTGCCCGCTCGGAGGTGGTCCGCGCCCGCGCCGTCCTCGAACTTGCCGGTGCCCTGGACGACGACCTGCGGGAGCGCAACGCCGGCAGCCTGCTCCGGGACATGGAGCTGCCGCTGACCGAGGTGCTAGCCCGGATGGAGCGGACTGGCATCGCGGCCGACGAGGACTACCTGCATGAGCTGCAGAAGCACTTCAGCGCGGAATGTGCCGACGCCGAGCAGGCTGCCTATGCGGTGATCGGCCGCGAGATCAACCTCGGCTCGCCGAAGCAGCTGCAGGTCGTGCTGTTCGAGGAGTTGGCACTGCCGAAGACCAAGCGGATCAAGACCGGTTACACCACCGACGCCGAATCGCTGCAGACCCTGCTGGCGCAGACCGGCCACCCGTTCCTCGAGCATCTGATGCGCCACCGCGACGTGACCCGGCTGCGGACGGTCATCGACGGGCTGATCCCGATGGTCGATGACGTCGGGCGCATCCACACCACGTTCCACCAGACCATCGCCGCGACCGGGCGGTTGTCCTCCACCGACCCCAACCTGCAGAACATCCCGATCCGCACCGCTGAGGGGCGCCGCATCCGGCAGGCGTTCGTGGTGGGTGAGGGCTACGAGTCGCTGATGACGGCGGACTACAGCCAGATCGAGATGCGGATCATGGCCGACCTGTCCGAGGACGCCGGGCTGATCGAGGCGTTCACGTCGGGGGAGGACCTGCACACCTTCGTCGCCTCGCGGGCGTTCAACATCCCGATCGAGGACGTGGATCCCGAAATGCGGCGCCGGATCAAGGCGATGAGCTACGGCCTCGCCTACGGGCTGTCGGCGTTCGGGCTGGCCCAGCAGCTGCGGATCACCCCCGAGGAAGCGCGCGAGCACATGACCGCGTATTTCGAGCGCTTCGGGGGAGTGCGGGATTACCTGTTCAACGTCGTCGATGAGGCCCGGATGACCGGCTACACGGAGTCGATTCTGGGCCGGCGGCGTTACCTGCCGGACTTGACCAGCGACAACCGGCAGCGCCGGGAGATGGCCGAGCGGATGGCCCTGAACGCGCCGATCCAGGGTTCTGCCGCCGACATCATCAAGGTCGCCATGCTGGGCGTCGACAGCGCCCTGCGTGCCGACGGCCTGGGGTCACGGATGCTCCTGCAGGTGCATGACGAGTTGGTGCTCGAGGTGGCACCGGGGGAGCGGGAGAAACTCGAGGCGCTCGTACGCCGCGAGATGGGGGCCGCCTACGTGCTGTCCGTTCCGTTGGACGTCTCGGTGGGAATCGGCCGCACGTGGGACGAGGCGGGGCACTGAGTGAACGATTCGACCGCGACCTGGAGTGAACATTGCGGTCCGCGCTACGAAGTTAGGGGTCCCCACCGCGACGTTAGGGGCCGCCGCCGACAGAACCCGTACGCGCCGGCGCGCCCAGGCCATCCGCGGGCGCTGCCACCGGTGCTCCGGGGACGTCGCACACCTCCGCGGCCGCACCGACCTGCTCACGGGGACGTGCGGTCGCCAGCACCGACCCGCCCAGGATCAGCGCGAAGCCGACGGCGGTGTACACGGTGAACGCCTCGCCGAGCACGGCGACGCCGAGCAGGACCGCCACCGCGGGGTTCACGTACGTGATGACCACCGACCGCGCCGGCCCGACTTCGGCGATCAACGCGAAGAACAGCAGGAACGCCAGCGCCGTACACAGGACTGCCAGCACGACGACTGCCACTGTGACATCGGCGGACGGCCAACTCCGGGGCGCCTGCGCGATGCCGGCCGGAATGTAGACCACGGCAGCGAGGCCCAATGCCACCGCTACCGTGCCGAGCGGCGGCAGATCGGAGAGGCTGCGCGACAGGATCACCGGTCCCACCGCGTAACAGATGACGACTGCCACGATCGCGGCGATCGCCCAGGTGTCGCCGGCGCCGACCTGGAATCCGACCAGCGCCGCCACACCGGCGGCCCCGAGCAACAGGCCGACCAACCGGCGGGGTCCGAGCCGCTCGCCGGCCGGGCCGCTGAGCGCGATCAGGGCGCCGACCAGCGGTACGGCGGCGACCAGCAGGCCGGTCAGCGAACTGGACAGCCGCAGCTCAGCGAAGCCGAGTAGCAGCCACGGGATGCAGATCTCCACGACCGTGAAGAGGAGCAACGGCCACCACCGGGCGAGCACCTTCCGGATCTGCCCGCGGGCGAACGCGATGGGCAGCAACAGCGCGGCGGCGAGGGCGGTGCGCACCAGGACCAGCGTCGACGGGGCGAGTTCCTCGACGGCGACCTTGATCAGCAGGTACGGGATTCCCCAGATGAGCCCCATCGCGATGAACAGCAGCCAACCGCGCCTGCTCACGTCGACATCCGCCTTTCGTCGATCCACCCGGCCAGAGCAATGCTGCTCGAGGCCTGGGACATTCCCCACCCCGGGCTTGGGTGCGACGATCACGGGTATGAGCAGTGGCGGGGGACCGGTCGCCTTCGTCCTGGGCGGCGGGGGGATCCACGGGGCGTCCGAGGTGGGCATGCTGGCCGCGCTGCTGAACAGCGGCATCCGCCCCGATCTGATCGTCGGCACGTCGGTGGGCGCGATCAACGGTGCGATGGTGGCCGCCGACCCGACGCCTTCCAGCGTCGACCGGCTGACCGAGCTGTGGGGGGACCTTGCGCGGAGCAACGTGTTCGGCGGCTCGCTGCTGGCGCAGACGGCCACCCTGGTCCGCACCGGCACGCACCTGCAGCCGGCCGGCCCGCTGCGCCGACTGCTCGCAGATCAGCTCGGCGACGCCGTGATCGAGGATCTTGCGGTGCCGTTCCACTGCGTCGCGGCCAGCATCGAGCGCGCCACCGAGCACTGGTTCGACAGCGGTCCCGTGGTCGATGCGGTGCTGGCCAGCAGCGCCGTACCGGGTCTGCTGGCTCCGGTCCGGATCGGGGCCGAGCACTACCTCGACGGCGGGCTGGTGAACAGCATCCCGGTGGGACGGGCGGTGTGGCTCGGCGCTCGGACCGTCTACGTGCTACATGTCGGGCGGATCGAGAGCCCGCTGCGGCCGCCGCGGCGGCCATGGGAGGTGGGTCTCGTGGCCTTCGAGATCGCCCGCCGGCACCGCTTCACCACGACGATGGCGGCGCTACCCGACGGCGTCACAGTCCACGTCCTGCCCGCAGGCGGTGAGCCGTTGAGCTTCACCGACCGGCGGCAGTTCCGGTACCGGGACTTCGGCTCCGTCCCGGGGCGGATCAGGACCGCCCGCGAGGCCACCAAGGCCTACCTCGAGGCGGCCGCCTCGTGAGGATGCCGCCGCGATCCGTACGCCGGATCGTGGGCCCGGCCGTCATCTTCCTCGCGGGCGTCGGGGGAGTCTTGTTGCTGCCGGTCCTTGCTGTCACCGCCGCGGTGGCATCGGTGTGGCTACCGGGCCGGTGGCGCGGCCTGCGGCTGCTCGGGTTCGTCCTGGTCTGGCTGGCGGTGGAGATGGTCGCGCTGGCGGCGGCGCTGGCGCTGTGGGTCGGCAGCGGCTTCGGTCTGCTGCTGCGCACCCGGGTGTTCCGGCGTGCGCACTACGCCGTACTGCGCCTTGTCCTCGACACCGTCGTCGACGCCGCCCAGGTGCTGTTCCGGCTTCGGCTGGAGACCGACGGCGTGTCGTGGAGCCCGGTGGACGACGGCGTACCGGGGTCGGAGAACGCGATGCTGGTGCTGAGCCGGCATGCCGGACCGGGTGACAGCGTGCTGCTGCTGCACACGCTGATGAACCGCGATCACCGGCGCCAGCCGCGGATCGTCCTGAAGGACACCTTGCAGCTGGACCCGATGATCGACGTGTATCTGCACCGGCTGCCCGCCCGCTTCATCGACCCCACACCGACGGTCGGGGACGACGCGGAGGCGATCATCGGCACGCTCGCCGGCGGCATGGGGGAGGAGGACGCGCTGCTGATCTTTCCGGAGGGCGGCAACTTCAGCCCCAAACGCCGGTTGCGGGCGATCCTGCGGTTGCGCCAGCGGGGACATGCCGCGCATGCCGACGCGGCCGAGCGGATGTGGCACGTCCTCCCGCCCCGGCCCGGCGGTGTCATCGCCGCCATCGAGGCGGCGCCGTACGTCGACGTCGTGTTCGTGGCGCACACCGGACTCGAGCACCTCTGCACCGTGGCCGACATCTGGCGGGAGCTGCCGGTGGACAAGACGCTGCACCTGCGCTGGTGGTTCGTCCCCGCCGCGGACGTGCCGGCCGGGCACGCGGCGCAGATCGTCTGGCTGTACGAGCGCTGGGCCGACATCGACGGCTGGATCGCCGCCACCAAGGCGCCCTGAGCGGTGGCGGCTCAGTCGATCGGGGTAAGCAGCCCCTCGAGGCGGATCGTGCCGTCGCCGTAGCGCTCGTCGTATGCGCGTTGCTGTTCCGCGGTGGCGACGTACACCTGGACCGCCAGTTGCCCGGTCCTGATGTCCGGTCCGCTGCCTATGATGCCCGGGTCGCCGGTCACCTCGCTCTGCACCTCGAGCAGGGTGGCCTCGTCGCGTACCGCCCGGCTGACGCACAGCGACCCGCCCCAGACCTCGCGGATGGCGTTGTGCAGGGCCACGGCATCTGCGGTGGTCGTGACGTTCATGACGAAGCTCCGCGGATCGTTGGCGTCCTCCTCGGTCGGCTCCGAATCTGCCATCCGCTGGTCCACCCAGAGCCCCCCGAAGCCGTCCGCGGCCTGGGCCACCTGTGCCGCCTCCTGGAGGGCGACCTCGGTCGCCAGCTCCGGATCCACCGGCTGCCACCCACCGGCTGGTTCCGGGCAGGGCGTCTCGAACTGATCCGGGTCGCTCTGCGGACGCTCGCTGCCGTCGTCCACCGTGGCCGGCTCGGTCAGCGTGAAGGTCTCCCCGTCGAACGAGCCCACTAGCACGTAGCCGCCCCAGCGGGTCCCCGACGCGGACTCGTGCTCGACGGCCGACCAGTCCCAGCCGCCGATGTCCGGCCCGCCGCACTGCGGCGGGTAGGACTCCTCCACCGAGTGACACAGCTGTGGTCCGTGCTCGGGGCTCTCCAGCACCGTCGCGAAGGCGCGCAAGCGCCCGTCATAGCCCTCGGGCACCAGCGATGGTGCAGGCTGATCGGACGCGGGGGCACTCCCTGGAGTCGATTGTCCGGCACATCCGGTCACGAGCAGCGCGGCGGCGGCGAGGCCGACGTAGGCACGGCGGTGCACGAGGGTAGGCATGCCGTTCAGACGCTGCTGCGGCGACGCCGGTTCCCTCAGCTGAGGAACTGACTCAGCAGGAAGAGGTTCAGGGCGATGATGAGCGCCGCGATCACTCCGGCGACGACGGTGGTGATGCGGCGGTTGACCAACTCGCCCATGATGTCGGTACGCCGGGTCAGCAGGACAAGAGGCACCAGCGCGAACGGGATGCCGAAGCTGAGCACGACCTGGCTGAGGATCAGCGCCTGGGTCGGGTCGACGCCGAGAGGGAGCACGATCAGCGCCGGCGCCATCGCGACGCCGCGGCGCAGCACCAACGGGATCTGCCGGCGCAGGAAGCCCTGCATCACGATCTGGCCCGAGTACGTCCCGACGCCGGATGAGGCGAAGCCGGAAGCGAGCAACGCCAGCGCGAAGGCAAGCGCTGCGGTTGCCCCGAGCGTGTCCTGCAGACCTGCGTGCACGGCTTCGATGGTGTCGGTGTCCGGGATGCCGGAGCCGAAGAACAGCTCGGCGGCGATGACCAGCATCGCCAGGTTGACCAGCCCGGCCAGGCCCATGGCGACGACGACGTCGATGCGCTGGTAGCGCAGCAAGACCCGTCGCTGCGGGGCGTCCGCCGCCGCAACCCGCTGCTGGGTCAGTGCGGAGTGCAGGTAGATCACGTGCGGCATCACCGTGGCGCCCAGGATGCCCGCCGCCAGCAGCACGCTGTCGACGTCGCTGAACGACGGGACCAGGCCGGCGGCCACGCCGGCCTGGTCCGGCTGCACCAGCACGATGTTGTAGAGGAAGCCGAGGAAGATCACCGCCAGCAGGCCGCTGATCACCCGCTCGAAGGGCCGAAAGCCCCGGCTCTGCATCCCGAGCAACCCGAACGCGACGGCCCCGGTGATGAGCCCACCGGTGAGTAAGGGGATGTCGAAGAGCAGCTGCAGCGCGATCGCACCCCCGATGACCTCGGCGAGGTCGGTCGCCATCGCCACGGCCTCGGCCTGTACCCACAGCCCTCGGGTGACCGGCCGGGGGTAGTGCTCCCGGCACAGCTCCGGGAGGCTCTGACCGGTCGCCAGGCCGAGCTTTCCCGACAGCGACTGGATCACCATGGCCATCAGGTTCGCCGCCACGATAACCCAGACCAGTTCGTACCCGAAGGACGCCCCGCCGGCGAAGTTGGTGGCGAAGTTGCCCGGATCGACGTACGCGATCGCTGCGACAAAGGTTAGACGTGTCTAAGCAGGCGAACCGGCTGCATCCGCTGACACCAGGACGCGGACCGTTGCCAGCAGCTCGGTCTCGGCAGCGGTCAGGTCGGTACGCCGCCCGTCGCGCCACCGCTGCGCCGCCTCGATCCTCTGCCGGAGCAGGTCGGCGTGCTCGCGGACGCGCTGCGGTTTCGCCGACCCCGGTGCCCCGCGCGCCTCGACCAGCGCCACCGGGTCCTCGACTGCGGCGAGCAGGTCCCCGGACACCTGCAGCGGCGCACCGGTGATCTCCGCGGCGGCCTCGGCGAGAGACTCCGCGGTGAGCCGCTCCGAACCGGCCGCGGTGGCCGCCGCGACGGCCCGGCCGACGATCCGGTACGACGTCCGGTAGTCCAGCCGGTGGATAAGGGACAGGTACTCGGCCAGGTCGGCCGCGCCGATGAAGTGGGCCCGTGCACCCGCTGCGAGCACCGCGGTGTTGACCCGCAGGCCGCCGACGACCGCGGTTGTCAGCCGCACCAGCCGCCCGGCCAGCTCGAGTGCCCCTGCTACTTCGCCGTACGTGTAGAGCCAGTTGTCCGTGCGAGCCGACGGCGTCCGGGCGGTGGTGACCAGCCCGGCGAGCCGCCCGGCCAGCGTGCCGGCCCCGCCGCGGATGACCGCAAGGGCATAGGGATTGCGCTTCTGCGGCATCAACACGCTGGCCCGGCACATCGCCGCGTCGAGTTGGACGTAGTCGAACGCCGGGCTCGCGAAGATCTCCAGGTCCTCGGCCAGCTGGTCGGCGGTCAGCACCGCCTGTACGGCGGCGAACACCGCATCGAGCGGTGCGTCGACCGACCACATCGCGTCCCGGGTGTTCGCGCCCGACCGGCCGAACCCGAGCAGGTCGGCCACCCGCTGCCGGTCGATCGGAATCCTGCTGCCACCCGCCCCGCCGGCCCCCCCGGGGCAGATGTCGGCGCTCCGGTAGGCCGCCTTGATCCGTTCCAGGTGGCGTAGCGCCTGCTCACCGAACTGCCCCAGATAGTGTCCGAACGTCGAGGGCTGCGCGGGCTGCAGGTACGTGCTGTCGGCCCAGATCGCTCCGGCGTGCTCCTCTGTTCCAGCCGCGAGCGTCATGGCCAGGTCCGAGACGTCGGCGTGCAGATCGAGCAGCAGCTCCCGCAGCGCCATCCGGAAGGCGATCCGGCCGGCTTCACGGCGGGTCCGCCCCAGGTGCAGCCAGCCGGTGACCGGCCCCAACGTCTTCTCGAACTCCCGCTCTCGGCTGTTGTAGGCATCGCCGTACACCGGGTCGTAGGGAAAGTCGGCCGGGTCGCTCTCGACGAGGTCGAGCAGGCGCCGCAGCAGCGGTCCCACGACGTTGGGATCGACCGCTCCGACCTCCACCAGCGACACCTGATGGGCGAGGTCGGCCAGGGTCAGGCCCCGGTGCAGCAGCGGCGCATCTGCGGTCTCCAACCGGTAGCCGGCCTCGACGAGTTCCGGCGCCGGTCCCTTGCTGATCCGGCCGTGCGTGCCGAGGTAGCCCTCCGGTCCGCTTGTCACGGCTGGGCCCCCGGCGCGAAGAGCGTCGGCGCCCCGCCGCTGACGAGGAACAGAACGGGGCCGGCCACCTGACCCGTCCGGCAGGCGTCGATCAGCCCGGCCATCGCCTTGGCGCCGAAGACCGGGTCGAGGAACAGGCTCTCGGTCCGGGCGACCAGCGCCGCCGCCTGATCACCCTCCGCCGAGGTGAGGCCGTACCCGGGTCCGGTCCACCCGCCGCGGATGTCGACCGCCGGTTCGGACACCGGCGTCCCGACCAGCTCGCCGGCCGCCGCCGCGAGCCGGCACACCTGCGCGGTGATCTCCGGCACCGGTCGGCTCACCGTCACCCCAACGACGTCGTACGATGTGGGCAGCAGCGCTGCGCCTGCAACCAGACCGGCACACGTTCCACCCGAACCGGCCGCCAGCCACAGCGTCGTCGGCGGTTCCGGCAGCGGGTCCAGCTGGGTGGTCAGCTCGATGCTCGCCCGCAGGTAACCCAGCGCGCCGACGGGGGTGGCGCCGCCGCGCGGTACGACGTACGGCCGTCGCCCGAGGGTGCACAGCTCGGTCGCCAGCTCCTCGATGCCACCGTCCACTGAGGACCGTTCCGGGTCGCCGGTGAAGCGGATGGTGGTGCCGAGCGTGCGGTGCAGCAGCAGGTTGCCACGGTCGGGGACCGGATCGCCGTAACAGACGACGTACGGTTCCAGTCCGCACCTGATCGCGGTCAGGGCAGCCAGCATGGTCCAGTTCGACTGCGGACCGGCCCCGGTCACCAGGCAGTCGCAGCCCCGGCCGAGTGCGTCGGCGAGCAGGTACTCCAGCGTGCGGACCTTGTTGCCGCCCAGCCCGATCCCGGTGAGATCGTCGCGTTTGAACCACACCGGTACGCCGAGGGCGTCGGAGAGCCGGGAAGCCGGATGCAGCGGGGTCGGCAGGGTGGCGAACTCGACCCGGGCGATCCCGGCCAGCCCGCTGTGCACCTCGCGGGTCATGTCGGGCTGCCCAGACCGGCCAGCACCCGGTCGACGAACTCGCCCGCGGAACCGAGCGCACCGCGTACGTCGAGCAGCGAGCGCAGTTCCTCGTCGGTGATGACGTCGAGCCGGCGATCGGCGCGCAGCGCTGTCGCGAAGTCCTGCCCGGCCTCGATCCCGGTCATGGACGCCTCGTAGACCGCGTCGTAGGCGGTGTGTTTCCCGAGCCGGTCGGACAGCGCCCGGAGCACCGGTTCCGACATCAGGTATCCCCGGTGCGACGCCAGGTTATGGCTCATCCTTTCGGTGTCGACCTCCAAGCCCTCAAGCATGGCGACGCCGAGTGTGCAGCTGGCGGAGAAGGCCAGGCAGGCTTCGGGCAGCAGCAGCCACTCGGTCTTCCATGCCCGGCCGTCGCGTTCGTGCTCGGACACCATGCCCTCGAGGGCCAGGCCCGCTTGCGCCCGGATCACGCGGGACAGCGTGACCAGTTGCTCGGAGTTCTCCGGATTGCGCTTGTGCGGCATGGTGATCGATCCGACGGTGCCCGCCCGGAACCCCTCGCGGACCTCGCCGATCTCCGGCCGCTGCAGCTGGAACACCTCGTTGCCGATCTTGGCGACGGTGGCGGAGGTGGCGGCCAGGAGGCAGACGAACTCGGCCACCCGGTCGCGGGCGGTGAGCCAGCAGATCTCCGGTGCGCCCAGACCGAGCCGTCGCGCAAAGCCTTCCAGCAGGTCCATGGAGCGCTCGCCCCAGAACTCCATTGTGCCCAAGGCCCCGCCGAGCTGGGCCACCTCCCATCGGCGCCGGCCTTCGGCCAGCCGGCCCAGGTGTCGATCGAGTTCGGCCGCCCACACCGCGGCCTTGAAGCCGAACGTGATCGGCAGTCCGGGCTGGCCGTGCGTCCGCCCGCACATGGGCGTGTCCCGGTGTCGGCGGGCGAGGTCGGCGGCCAGGTCACGCAGGGCAGTGACGTCGCGGGCCATGATGTCGCCGATCGCCCGGCACGTCAGGGCGGCCCAGGTGTCGGAGAGATCCTGCACGGTGGCGCCGTAGTACACCCATTCCCGAGCACTGTTCGGGAGGGTGGCGCGCAGCGCCCGGATGAGGCCCATGGTCGAGTGCCCGCTGGCGCGGGTCTCGGCCGCGACGAGATCGAGGTCGATCCGCTCGACCTGCGCATGACCGCGGATGACCTCGGCGGCGGCCACAGGTATCAGGCCGACGTCGGCCTGCGCCTCGGCCAGCGTGGCGAGGATGTGCAGCCAGGACTGGACCCGGCCCTCGTCGGCGAGCAACGCCCGTGACTCCGCCGTCGACCACAGGTGCCCGATGAGTCGTGAGTCAGCCGGGTGCGCGCTCATACCCGCCTGTCGACCCCACCCCGCCGCCCCGACCCGCGACGATCCCTTCGACCCGCGTGCCGACCAGCGTGCCGACCCGCCCCGCCGCCCCGACCCGCGACGATCATGAAGATCCGGACACCCCGAGCGGGGCATTTCGGATAATTCGGGCCACACATCTTCATGATCGCCGGAGAACTGCGGGGTTGGGGGCGGCGGCGCGGGCGGAAGTCAAGGCGGGGGCGGAAGCAAGGGCAGGAATGGGTCCTTCAGCAGGGGACGGCACCAACTCGACGGCCGCGGACGGGGCCAGACCGCACAGGGCGCGCAGGGCCACCCGCACCTCGTCCAGGTTCGAGCCCCAGGGAACGACAGCGGATCCGTCGCTGACGGCGATTCCTCGTTCGAGCAGGCAGCACTTGGCGAGCACAGCGGCCCCGTCCGGATGCTTGGTCCGGGCGCGGGGACACAACTCGACACGCTCCGGCTCGGTGCCGTAGAAGTGCTCGTGGAACTGGCGCGAGCGGTCGCAACCGATCAGCAACCAGTCCGAGCGCATCTCGGGTCTGGTGTCCAGGAAGCTGACCTCGCCGGGCAGGTCCACGCCGCTGCCGCGGCAGGGCAGCAGGTAGTGCGGCGCCGGATTCGCACCGGCCAGCGCGCGGATGTCGACCGCGTCGAGGACGAGTTCGACGGGTGGCAGGTCCTCGTCGAAGGCCACCACCTGCTCGGCCATGGCGTACAGCTTGGGCGGATCCGGCGGGACCACCTCGGTCACGTGGATCCGGATCGGCGCCGGCCGCCAGATGAAGTTCACGTGCTCGTAGCGACCCTGTACGACGTACGCCGACGCGCCGGCCGGGCCTCGCTGCAACGCCGTACGGGCCAGCGCGGTGGCTATGCCTACATCGGTGTCCGGGTCGTCGATCCAGACCGTGTCGGCCGGTCCGGCCAGCACGCGCAGATCGGTCACGGGGGCGAACAACGGGTCGCGATCTTCGGCGTGTACGGCGACGAGCGCGGTCTGTGACCCGCGACGCAGCGCCAGGAAGTCGGTCCGGCGATAGATCTCTCGCCCGAGCAGCAAGGTGGTGATCGCCTTGTCGGTGAGCGGGACGTCGACCTCCTGGACCGACAGGCCGCGGTAGGGCCGGGTGACGGTGTTGGGCGCCGGCTCGGGCAGCGTGTGCCCTGCGCCGGTCATTCCGGCGTCCTCGCCGACGCGGTGTCCGCGCGCAGTCCGAGCCGCAGCGTCTCCAGCGGCAGTACCGAGGACGGCTCGATGTTGCCCAGATTCACCTCGGTGCCGAGGGTCTTGATGAACCAGGTCTGCTGTGCCTTGACCGGCGCCTCGAAGATGATCCGATCCTGCGGGATCTGAGTCAGGATCTCGTTCACGATCTCCTCGTGCACCTCCTGATCGGCGTGGTACAGGCCGACATTGCCGCTCTCCCTGCCCTCGGCCACGACGAACTGGGCACCCGCCTCGAGGTCCCTGCCCATCTCCTCGACCCACTCGTGCGGCTTGGTCGGGTAACTGCCATCCTTGGAGCCGGTCTCGGCGAGTACGACGAAGTCGGCCGACAGCTCCTTGATCAGACCCAGCTTGCAGTCATCGCTCAACGCCTGCAAGCCGTTGGAGACCTCGATATGGCTGATGCCGAGCGACAAGGCCCAGTCGCGGAACTGCCCGACCCGGTCCTGTTGCGCGACGATCTCGGTCAGGGTTCCGCCCAGGCACACGGGGACTCCGGCGTCGGCGTACACCGTGATCCGCCTTGGCAGCGTCGGGTCGACGTAGCCGATGCCCCAGCCGATCTTGACGATGTCGATCAGGTGGGCCGCCTGGTCCATCAGATCCCGCGTCGCCGTCAGCGGCAGGCCCTTGTCGAGCAGGTGAGTGATGCCGCGGGTGCGGGGTTTGGACATGCGGGCGGGCAACTCGAGAAAGGTCGGGCCTTCCGTCACAGTCGGCCTCCTGCCGGGGTCGCCCCCACCGTATGCGGCACCGCAGCGCCCTTCGCTGTCCTCTCGGGCCGAGGTTTCACCGAAGCCTTGCCCCGGCACGACGCCGCTTATTGCAGACAGCGTCGCGCCGGGAGCCGTCAGCCGCTCAGCTCGGCGCGCACGATGTCGCGACCGGCCACCAGCGCTCTGAGCTTGGCTGCACCGATCATCCGCGGCAGGTTGGGCAGGCCGCAGTCGGTGGACAGGCCGAGCCGTTCCGCCGGCACCACCTTCAGCACCTCGCGGATGCGGTCGGCGACCTCCGCCGCGCTCTCGGTGATCGTCGACTTGACGTCGATGACGCCGGCCACGAAGTCCTTGTCCCAGTTGTGGTCACGCAGCGGGGTAAGGTCGTCCACGCCGGTCCGTCCGACCTCGTAGTTCAACGCATCGATGTTCGCGTCGAGAACGTGCGGGAAGATCGCGTGGGCGCGCTCGGGAGCCGGGGCGTCCTGGGCCCGGCTCCCGAAGTTGTAGGCGCCGAACTCGGTGGTCGTGTCGTCCGGGAAGTACGCCGGCGTACCGGAGTAGTTGCCCCAGCAGGTGTGCACCCAGAACTGGCAGTTGACGCCCTCGACCGAGGCGTTGAGCGCCTCGATCTCCCAGTCGCCCATGCCGTAGGGCCAGACGAACTCGTCGAGCTGGATGATCTCGCAGCCGTTGTCGGCGAGTTCCTTGAAGTCCTCGTTGAACGCCTTGGCCAGCGCCATCGCCAGCTCCTTGGTGTCCTTGTAGTGCAGGTTCTGGGTGGCGGCCGCGATGACTCCGAGGCCGGTGTAGGAGATCTTCACCGGCTTCTTGGTGGCCTTGCGCACGGCGCGCAGGTGGGCCAGGTGGAACGGGTGCTCGCGGTTGATCTCGCCTACGCAGGTGGGGGAGTACAGCGTCGAGTAGATCGGCAGCCCCACCGGGGGGCCGGACAGCCGCCAGCCCGACATCCGCTCGGAGTAGTAGTAGAGGATCGTGCCGTACGGCGAATCCCCGCCGTACACCTTGCCGTCGGCGATCACGTCGAACCCGGCGGCCTCCTGATCATGCACGATCGCGCCGACGGCGTCCTCGAACGCCTCCCGGCTGATCGCGTCGAAGATGAATTCGCCCTTGGGGACGGTGGCGTAGGCCTGGCCGTCGTACCACCGCGGATTCGGGTAGTTACCCACCATGGTCGTGGGCAGCATGATGTCCTGCGTGCCGATGCGCATGTGCGACTCCCTTGACTCATTGGATGAGAATTCCAGGCTAGGGCCGCTGTGATCGCCGTCACCTCCGCTCGCCAGGACAGTTCTGGCTGGCGCTGTGCCCACCGTGGGGCGAACCGGTCCCCGGTCCTGAGTAACGCCGGAATGTGGGGAAGCGCACCTCTCAGACCCGAGGAACACGTCCACTTCCCCGTGTTGATCATGGACGCGGCGTTATGAGGTCAGGATTCGCCAGTCCACAGCCAGCGCCCCGGACGCCGTGGCCAGCACCGGGTTGAGGTCGATCTCCACGATCTCCGGTACGCCGGCGAGCAGGTCGCCCACCGCGACCACGAGACCGGCCAGTGCTGCCACGTCGACCGCTGCGGCTCCACGCACGCCGTCCAGCAGCGCGGCACCTCGTAGCGAGCGGAGCATTCGCTCCGCGTATCCGGCGTCGATCGGCGCGACGGCAAACTGGACGTTGCCGAGCACCTCGACGGCAGTCCCGCCGAGCCCCACCATGACCACCGGCCCGAACCCCGGATCGCGCAGTCCGCCGACCACGAACTCCACCCCACCGGCCTGCGGCTGCACCAGCACCCGGGCGCCGGGCCGCAGCGCCAGCAGCTCGTCGGCCGCAACCCGCACGGCGGTGGCATCGGACAGTCCGACCCGGACCCCGCCCACGTCGCTCTTGTGCGACAGCGCCGGGTGAATCACCTTCAGTACGGCGGGGTACCCGAACCCGTCAGCAGCGGATACTGCCTCGTCGGCGTCGGCGCACACAACGGTCTCGACGACGTCGATGCCGGCCGCGGCGAGGAAGTCGCGTGCCTGCATCGGATCGGCCAGGTCGGTATCAAGGTCGGTATCCAGGTCGGCGTCCGGGGGCAGCGGCGCAGCTGCGCTGACC
>JACCZY010000069.1 GCA_013695685.1 Geodermatophilaceae bacterium
GTTCAGGCAACGCTGCCCTGACCGGGCCACCCCTTGGGTGCACCTGCGCTTGGAGGACGAGACCGAGTTGCGCGGGTACGTGGGGGACTACACCCCCGACCAGAAGCTCGAGAACCGAGAGCTGACCATAGAAGGCCCCAAGCTGCAGATGAAGGTCAAGAACAGCATCGGCTGGACTGAACTAAGTGACTGGTCGAGTGTCTCGGTGCGTGGCGATTCAGTGAGCTGGATCAAGGTGACCTACGTTGCCGACGCCGACGGCGCCGTGGTGCCCTCGCGGCAGCTGACCTCCGGGGCGTCGTGAGCTGAGCGCGGCCAGGTCGCGGGCGACCTACTCGTCGTCCGGCCGTGATCTGGATTGGTACGCGTCCGTACTGCGGCAGAGTATTCCGGTGATCAGCTGCGCAGCGCTTCGCTGTAGCCAAGGACACCCGGCAGGACGACCGCGCGGTGGCGAGGGCAGTACTCGTCGAGGAACCCGGCCCTGATCAGCGCGGGACGCAGGTCGAGCGTGTCGTGGTGGGGTGAGGCGCGGTGCAGCTCGCCGAACAGTCGGAGCAGGGCGGCCTCGTGTCCGGAGTGCATCCGGGCGTCGACATCCACCCTTCCCGATCCTGCTCTTCGTTGCCAGCCAACAGACCGGGCACGGTGGCAGTGGTCGCAAGTGGGTCGGCAGGTGCTGTCCATGAAGGAGCCGAAGGGTGAACTCTTGACTCGGACGGCCTTTGGCTCTGCTAACGAAATGCTCACGAACCCCACAGCACCACGCATCACAAGGCGGCCGATGGCGACACTGCGACGCGACGAAACATGCAGATCGGCGGCACTGCAGGGCATCCAGCGACATGCGCCGACACGCCCGGGAAATGACGTGATGTCAAGGGCCGCCACCCTCGCCCAGGGACGATCAGGGCAACCGGAATCGGTGGCAGGAAGGTGCGCAGAGAGCCGCAGCGGGTGGTCAGGCTGCCGGCGGGCTGGTGTCGGCGTCAATTTCCGGCGGGAGCTCGAGGAGTTCGAGAACGGCCGCCGTCGGAACGCGGTATACCCGTCCGAGACGGAACACGGGGACCGGGAACTCGCCGCGCCGGACGAGAGCGTGGGCCAGGGTCCGCCCGAGTCCGAGCGCCTTGCCGGCGGTGACGACGTCGATCACCGCTGGCAGGACCAGCAGCTCCGCCCGGGTCAGGGCTGTGGCCATCATCGCCGTCCTCGCGCGGTCGCGCCATCGAGCGGAAGGCTGACCGGCGCGCCGCCGTTGTCTTCCAGCACGGGGGGGCCTGGCGCCTCCCCGGGCGGCGGGGTGTGGTCAGCGCCGCCGGTCACCGCACGGTGAACGTACGTGTTCGCGTTCTGGCCACGGATCGCTGCGTCCCAGCGGAAGACCTCCCGCAGCAGGCGCCCGGTGATCAGGGCTGCCGCTGTCCGCGTCAATCCGTCCGCCGGATCAAGCTGAATGCTGGCGCGGCGGGTGACGACCAGCAAGCTCGGCCAGCGTCCGACGCTGAGGTGGTGGTCGACGGCCCGCAGATCGTCCAGGACGATCGCTACGTGCAGCCCTGACGGTGACAAGTCGATCATGGAAGCGCTCCCTTCAACGGGCCGGCACGAAGGAGCGCTGGGCGCGTCCAGTCCACCGCTCCCGGGAGACGGCGAGCCTCGCCGGTGGGAAGCGGGATCGGTCGCGTTGCCGTTGGGCGGACTGTGACGGCCTGTCCGCGATGGCAACCGGCCCCGGAGTGGTCATGCCTTTCGCCCCGTCGGTACGGAATCATGAGGCCAGGGTGCTCGCGATCCTTCCGAGATCCTTCCGTTGTGCGCGCAACGACATCATTTCCGGGATCCTTCCGTTGCGCGTGCAACGACATACATCTGTGCTGGATCCTTCCGTTGCGCGTGCAACGACATCCTTTGCGTGCTGGATCCTTCCGGTACAGAGGGACGCTCGTGCGTGCGCTCTCCACAGCCGCCGCTGCCGCTGCCGCTGCCGCCGCGGCCGGGGCGGGTCCGGCGATCAACCCTGACGATGCCCGACGGCAGCGTTCTGTCAGATCGGGGTGCGAGCCTGCACGCACGGCGGTGACCGGGAGTGGGGAGGGCCGATCATGGGCTTTACCGGCCAGCGAGGGCACTACGGGGCCTGGCGGCTGTTGTGCGCGGTTCCGGCCATGCTGACCAGCGCGGTGCAGGTGGCCATCGTTTCGGCGCTGTTGGGTCGGTACGCCGTGTTCGGTTTGGTGGGCTGGTTGCTTGTCGGGTTCGTGCTGTTGGCGCCAGGGGCGGAGCGGGCGACGGTGCAGGCGGTGTACCGGTTCCGGGCGCCGGAGGGGGCGGCGGGGGAGTGGTTGGAGTCGCTGCGGGAGTGGGCCGAGCACCGGTGTCGAGTCCCGCCTGGGCGGTTGGACTGAGTCCGGACACGCACGACTTGGCGACGACCATGCCGATGCCGATGACGAGTCCACCGGCCACGTTGGCGACCGGCCGGAAGGCCAGGCCCTGGTTGAGCCCGCTGGTGCCGGGGAGGAGGAACAGCAGTGCGAGCCCCACCGAGGCCAGGGCCACGCCGAGGGCCCACCCGCGGGCCAGGAGGAACCGGCCGTCAAGTGAGTTGCGGATGGCCGAGTGGAAGCACAACTGTCCCCGCTGCAACACATAGCCCATGAGCAGGCCGGCGAGAGCCCCGGTGACAGCGGAGGTGATCACCCGCGGCCCTGAGAGGACCTGATGATGAGCGGGGCTTTCATCGGTACTCCGGATTGGGGTGCGTGGGATTGCCGAGATCCCAGTTGGTGGTCACGTTGCCGTGGGCGGGGAGGCCGCCGTGGTCCTTCAGTCGCCGAGCGGTGCGGAGCAAGTTCCACGCCGCGAAGACGGTGTTGCGGGTGGTCCAGTGGTTCTGTGCGCCGCGATCATCGTCGAGGTACGACGGACCCGGACCGGCCTCGCCGACCCAGTATGCATCGGCCTGGGGCGGAATGGTGAACCCGATGTGGGACAGGGCGTACAGCATCTGGGCGGCGCAGTGCTTGCCCCCGTCCTCGTTGCCGGTGACCAGGACCCCTCCTACCTTGCCGTAGTAGGACCATTGGCCGGCGGCGTTGAGCTCACCGGAGTATCCGTACAGACGCTCGATCGCGAGTCTGGTCATCGAGGACTGGTCGCCGAGCCAGATGGGGGTGGCGAGCACGACGATGTCGGCGGGTTCGATCAGCTCGCGATAGAGGTCGGGGAAGTCATCGACATCCCAGCCCTGGGTGCGCATGTCCGGGTAGACGCCCGGCGGGATGGTGTGGTCGACGATCCGGATCGTGTC
>JACCZY010000242.1 GCA_013695685.1 Geodermatophilaceae bacterium
CAGCTGCGCTGACCTCCCGCACCGGGGCTTGAGCGCCCAGGGCGGCTGCGCACCGGCGCGCGGCGCCGGCCGCAGCCGCGGTCCGCTCCGGCCACGGCAGGCAGGGGACCCCGGCGGCTTGCAGTGCGTCGGCCTGCGGTTGCCGGGACCGCTCGGCCACCCAGCAGCCGTAGACGGGAACCGCATTGCTGTTGGCGCGCAACTCAGCCACGGATGCCGCCAACCGCTGGACCACCTCGGCCGAACCGGCCCGGGCAAGCAGGATCGGGATCACGATGTCGACCTCGCCGGACCGGGCCAGTACGTCGACCAGCGCCGGGTACAGCTCGGCGTACCGGGACCAGATCGGTGTCATGTCCACGGGATTGCGCGGACTGCCGTACGACGGAAGCAGCCCGCGCAACTCCTCCTGCAGCGCCGGGGAGAGCTCGGGCACCTCGAGACCTTCCTTGTCGAGCAGGTCGGTCAGCTCGACGCCGAGCCCGCCGGAGTTCGTGACGATGCCGACCCGGCTCCCGGCGGGCATCGGCTGCGTGGCCAGCAGCTTCGCCGCATCGAGCATCGCCAGGCCCGAGGACGCCCGTATCACCCCGGCCTGTGCCAGTGCGGCATCGCGGATCGCGGTATCCGAGGCCATCGCCGCGGTGTGCGAGACGGCTGCGCGCTTGCCGGCGGCGCTGCGCCCGGTGACGGCGGCTATCACCGGCTTGGCGGTCGTGGTGCGGCGCGCCTCGGCGAAGAATGTCCGTGGGTCGGTGATCGACTCCATCAGCAGGCAGACCACCCGGGTCGCCACGTCCTCGCGCAGGTAGGCCAGCGTCTCGGCGTCGGAGATCTCCGCCTTGTTGCCGGCGGCGTACACCTTGGCGAAGTGCATCTGCTCGTCCAGCCCCAAGGCGTGCACTGCCATGCCGTAGGACCCCGACTGCGTCACCAGGCTGATCCCGCCCCGGTCGTCGCCCGCCGGGGCGGCCGGCGCGATGGACGCGTTGAGCGGCAGGTCGCAGTTCTGTACGCCGAAGCAGTTCGGACCGACCAATCGCACGCCACCCGCGCGGGCGGCCGCCACCAACTCCTCCTGCAGCCGCGCACCGTCGGCACCGATCTCGGCGAAGCCGGCGGACAGTACGACGGCCGCACGAACCCGCTTGCCGGCCGCCGACCGGATCGCCTCGACCACGCGCTCGGCTGGTACTCCGACCACGGCAAGGTCGATCTCGCCCGGTACGTCGGCCAGATCGGCGTACGCAGGGGTGCCGTCGATGCTGGCCGCGCGACCGACCGGAATCACCTCGCCGGGGAAGTCGCGCAGGTTGTCCCACAGCAGCCGCCCCAGGGTGCCCGGCCGGTCGGAGACTCCCACCAGCGCGATCCGCCGGGGGTTGAAGACGGCGTGCAGTCCGTCGGTCAACAGGCGCATCCCACGGCCGGGTCGTGGTCGAAGACCCGGTCCAGCTCCTTCGGGGCGAACTCACCTCGCCGTACGCCGAGGGAGTCCACCGCCCGCAGCGCGGACAGCTCGGCGCCGGACGGGGGTTGCACCGTCCGCAGATCGCCCGCGACCCGCAGCTCGAAGCCGGTGGCCGCCCGGATCTCCTCGACGGTGACGTCGGGGAAGTGGTGGGTCAGGCGGGCGTGGCCGTCGGGGAAGTCGAAGACGCCGAGCTCGGTGACCATCCACTGTGGACCACCACCGGTGAAGCCGAGTTCGGCCCGGTCGCCGGACGGCGTGCGGTGCCCCATGTCGGTGATGAAGTCGCAGGACTCGACCAGGGCCCGGCCCGATCGATGGCGGCTGCTCCACAGCGACAGGTGCGGGATCGTCGCGGCCAGGTTGCAGCCGCCACCCCCGCCGCCGAGCTTGACCTTCGGACGCTCCAGCGGTCCTACTGCGGTCACGTTGGTGTTGCCGTAGCCGTCGATTTGTCCACCGGACAGGAACATCCGGTCGACGTCGCCCCGGATCGCCGCGTCGAAGAACTCCTCGAACCGCATGCTGTACGCCGCGCCGCGTTTCAAGCTGGCGTCGTTGCTGGTCGGCGGGATGAACGGCGGATCCGGGTTGACCGCGTACATCGCCCCCTCGATCAGGGTGATGTCCCGGGCATGGGTCCGCCGCGCGACGTGCATGGCGACCTGCGCGCAGGGACTGCCGAAGCCGTGGAACACCGTCTCGGCCGGCCGGATCGTGCGTGCGAGCAGGACCACGAACCACTCGTCGACCGTGAACTTCACTGGAAGAGCCCCTTCCAGTCCACAGTGGACTCAGGCCACCGGCCGAGCTCGGCCAGCCGCTCGCTACCGATCAGGTCCCGGTACTCCCGCTCGTCTGCGACGCCGTACACATAGGTCTTGAGGTAGCCGGCGAGATCCTCGCCGCCGGACTGGGCGGCTTTCACATAGCCGGACAGGTGCTCGCGGTCGTAGGCATAATTGGGGTAGCACGATGCCGGGTGTGCACCGAACGGTACCTCAGTCACGGCAGCCACCAGGTGCGCCGGGATCGTGACGCCGCTCGCTGCGACGTCCTCAGTGGACACCAGCCGCTCCACGGTGGCCACGACCCGCATCGATGCCGACGCGAAGCGCTCGTCGAGCACGTAGGGCTGCTCCAGGTGCAGGTTGCCGTACCGGTCGCCGAGTGGGGCGTGCAGCAGCGCAACGTCGGGCTTGAGGGCTGGCACCGCGACGAGCACCTCGCCGGTGAACGGGCACGTCACCTCGCCGTACTCCGGATGCAGCCGGCGGATGTCGGAGCCGCGGACGCCGCGGACCGGCAGGAAGGGCAGGCCCATCTCGGTGGCCCGAAGCTGCGCCAGGATCGTGACGCAGCAACTCTCGGCCACCTCGATCGTGCCGGTTTCAGCGGCCCGCCGGTACGCCGGCGCCAGCCCGAGATCCTGCTCGAAACCGACGTAGCTCTCCTCGCAGCGGTGTACCGCCTCCGCGGCGACGAGGAGGTCGACGTCGATGCTGTGCGCGGAACCGACCAGATGCAGATCGCGCCGACCCTGCCGGATCACCTCTCGTACAGCTGCCATCGGCAGCCGGGCGGACAGCCCGCCGCCAAGCGCGATCATCGCGCCGTCGCGGACGTCGGCGATCGCCGCGGCGAGGTCTACCACCTTGTTGCGGTGCGGTTGCAAGCCCATGAAGCCTCCTCAGGACACTGCTGCCGGCAGTGTCAGCATGGCGCGCTGGGCCGCGATCAGCAGCGGGTCGTACACCGGCGCGAACGGCGGGGCGTAGCTCAGGTCGAGCGCGGCGAGGTCGCTCAGCCCGAGGCCGGCGTACAGCGCGGTGGCGAGAACGTCGATGCGCTTGGCGACGCCGTCACGCCCGGCGAGCTGCCCGCCGAGCAGCCGCCCGGTCGGCTCGAAGACCAGCCTGGCGTGGATCGGGTGCCCGTCGGGGTAGTACTTGGCCCGTGAGCGGTGCACCACGTCGCAGGTCAGGGCATCCGGCCCGGCCTCGGCGGAGCTCAGGCCGGTGCGAGCGACTTCGAGGTCGAACACCTTGACCACGGCGGTGCCGACGATTCCAGGGAACGAGGCGTGCCCTCCCGCCGCGACCGTGCCGGCGACCCGGCCGGTCTTGTTCGCCGCCGGTCCGAGCGGGATCCAGGCGGGCGCGTCGAGCACCCGGTGCTGATGCGCGACGCAGTCGCCGGCGGCGAACACGTCGGCAATCGAGGTGTGCATGTGGTCATCGACGACGAGCGCGCCGCCCGGGAGGTGCTCCGCGCCGGCTTCGGTGAGGAGGCGGCTGTCCGGCCGTACGCCGGTGGCCAGCACGACGGCGTCCACATCGACGGTGTCGCCGTCGGAGAGGTGGGCGGTCAGGCCGTCGGCGCGGGGCCGCAGCCCGGTGACGGCGGTGTTCAGCCGCACGGGCACGTGGGCCCGCAGTTCGCCTTCCACGACGTCCGCGATCGAGCTGTCGACGCTCATCGTGATGTGGGGCAGCGCCTCCACCACCTCGACGTCGATGCCCTGGGCGACCAGCGCCTCAGCTGCCTCCAGGCCGATGTAGCCCGCGCCGACGATGACCGCCCGGCGGACTGACCCCGAGTCGATCAGCGTCCGGAGCCGGATGGAATCCTCCATCGCCCGGATCGTGAAGACCCGATCGTGGTCGATTCCCGGGATCTGCGGTCGGGTCGGTTGCGCACCGGCTGCCAGCACCAAGGCGTCGTACCCGATCTGCTCACCCTGACCGGTCTCGACGCGGTGCCGACCCGGGTCGATCCGCACTGCCGCTGTGTCGAGCCGCAGGTCGAGACCGCGATCTTCGCGGAACGTCTCCGGGGGGTACGCGAGCAGGTTTTCGGCGCTCGGGACGACGCCCCCGAGGTAGTACGGCAGACCGCACATGCCGTAGGCCGCGTACCCGTTCGCCTCGAGCACCACGATCTTGAGAGCTGGGTCCACGCGGCGTGCGGCGGAGGCTGCCGACATTCCCGCCGCCCCGCCACCGAGGACGACGAGGCGAGGCATCGACCCAGCATGTTCGCGATGACGCCGTCGCAGTCAGGTCTCGACGGGACGAAGGGCAACGGCAAGCTCGACCCGGCAGAGCAGTGGCCTGCGCCGACGCAGTGACCACCCTGGAGGGATGGCTGAGTTGACTGAGCAGGCACGCGCCGAAGTCACCGACGCGGTGGGGCGGGCCCGCGCGGCCGCCGCTGCGATCGCGGATTACTCCCAGGAGCAGGTCGACGAACTCGTCACCGCGGTGGCGTGGTCCGTCGTGCGCAAGGACAACGCCGAGGCGCTGGCCCGGTTGGCGGTGGACGAGGGCGGCTTCGGCAACTACGCGGACAAGGTCACCAAGATCAACAAGCGGGTCACCGGCGTGCTGAACGACATGCGCACCGTCCGCACCGTTGGAGTGGTCGAGGAGTCACCCGAGCTCGGACTGGTCAAGATCGCCAAGCCGGTCGGGGTGGTCGCGGCGCTGATCCCGACCACCGGCCCCGATGCCACGCCGCCGGTCAAGGCGCTGTTCGCGCTCAAGGGGCGTAACGCCATCGTCGTGGCGCCGCATCCGCGGACCCGGCGGTCGACCGAGCTGGTCGTGGACGTGATGCGCGCGGCCTGCGCGCAGGTGGGGGCTCCCGAGGACCTCGTGCAGTCGCTGCCGGAGCCGTCCCTGCCCAAGACGCAGGAGTTGATGCGCCAGGCCGATCTCGTCGTCGCCACCGGGGGGGCGGGGATGGTCAAGGCCGCCTACAGCTCAGGCACGCCGGCGTACGGCGTGGGCGTGGGCAACGCCGTCCACGTGGTCGACGAGACGGCCGACCTGGCCGACGCGGCAGCGATGATCGTCGCGGCGAAGACGTTCGACTACGCGACGAGTTGCCTGGCCGACAACGCGGTGATCGCGCACTCGTCGGTGTACGCCGACCTGCTGTCCCGGCTGACCGAGGGCGGCGGTCACCTGTGCTCGGCCTCCGAGAAGGTCGCGTTGCAGCAGGCGATGTGGCCCGACGGCGGCCACATCCCGACGATCGACGTGGTGGCCAAGCCGGCCGCCGAGATCGCCGCGCTGGCGGGCTTCTCGATCGGGTCGGACAGCTCGTTCCTGATCGTCGAGGAGACCGGGACCGGCCCCGAGCACCCGTTCTCCGGGGAGAAGCTGTCGGTGGTGCTGGCGGTGTACTCCTACGACGGGGAGGTGGCGCGGGCCGCTGACCTGGTCAACGACATCACGGCGTACCAGGGGATCGGGCACACCTGCGGCATCCACACGTCCTCCGGTGCCAACGTGGACACGCTGGCCGCGCTGACGAAGACCTCGCGGGTGCTGGTGAACATGAATCTGAACGAGGGTGCCGGGAGTCCGCGTAGCGGCCTGCCGTTCACGCTGTCGCTGAGTTGCGGCACGTGGGGCGGCAACATCACGACCGAGAACGTCAACGCCCGGCACTTCGTCAACCTCACCTGGGTGGCCCGCCCGATCGAGCCGCGGGGGGTCAGCGAGGACGACCTGTTCGCCGAGCACTGGCGCAAGCACGGCCGCTAGCCAGAGACGGCCTGCGGCGCAAGGGCTTGCTGAAGTTGTCAGCGGTTTCGCGTCACCGGTGGCGCGAAACCACTGACAACTATGGTGTGCGAATGCGCTTCGGTCTCTTCGTCCCTCAGGGCTGGCGGCTCGACCTCGCCGGCATCGAACCGGCCGGGCAGTGGGTGGTGATGCGTGACCTGGCGCAGCTCGCCGACCGCGGGCCGTGGGAGTCGATCTGGGTGTACGACCACTTCCACACGGTGCCGGAGGTGACGGACGAGGCGACGCACGAGGCGTGGACCCTGATGGCCGCCTTCGCCGCCGCGACCGAGCGGGTGCGCCTGGGCCAGATGTGCACCTGCATGGGCTACCGCAACCCCGCCTACCTGGCCAAGGTCGCCGCCACGATCGACGTCATCTCCGGCGGCCGGGTCGAGATGGGCATCGGCGGAGGCTGGTACGAGCACGAGTGGCGGGCCTACGGCTACGGCTTCCCGCGGGCCGGCATCCGGCTGGCGATGTTGGACGAGGGTGTCCAGGTGATGCGCCAGCTTTGGGCCGATGGCCGGGCCAGCCTGGACGGGAAGCACTACCAGATCGACGGCGCGATCTGCCGGCCGCTCCCGATTCAGGCCGGCGGACCACCGCTGTGGGTCGCCGGCGGGGGAGAGCGCAAGACCCTGCGGACAGCCGCCCAGTACGCCGCCTACACCAACTTCGACGGCACCCCCGACACCTTCGTGCACAAGTCCGAGGTCCTCGCCGGGCACTGCACGGACCTCGGCCGGGACTTCGCCGAGATCACCCGCTCGGCCAACTACAACGTGGTCATCGCCCCGACCGAGGCCGAGGTCGCCGACCGGCTCGACTGGATCCAGGAGCACTACCGCACGGTGCTGCCCGGCCAGGCCGAGCGGCAGCGCCAGGCGTTCGCCTCCGGTCCCCTGGTCGGTACGCCGGAGCAGATCGTCGACGCGCTGCGTTCGGCAGAGCAGATGGGCATGACGTACGCGATCTGCTACTTCGTCGAGGCGGCGTACGACACCTCGGGCATCGAGCTCTTCGAGCGGGAGGTCGTCCCGGCCCTGGCCGAGTCAGCCGGGTGAGCGCAGCGGCATGACCGGCCGAAGCAAGGGGACGGAATCCCGCGACGGTGTGCACCTGACGAACCTCGACCAGCCGCTGTACGACGGAGCGGACGCGACCAAGCGTG
The DNA here is from genome assembly GCA_013695685.1 of Geodermatophilaceae bacterium. Taxonomy (GTDB): domain Bacteria; phylum Actinomycetota; class Actinomycetes; order Mycobacteriales; family Geodermatophilaceae; genus JACCTY01. The sequence goes on from JACCZY010000242.1 coordinate 7,220, forward strand.
ACCTCGTGGACTACCTGGACGCAGTGCAGGACCGCATCCTCCCCGAGCTGCGGGATAGACCGCTGTCGGTGATCCGGGTCCGGCCGGGCCAGGAGCCGTTCATGCAGAAGAACGTGCCCAAGTACGCACCCGACTGGATCCAGACGGTGACGGTGTGGGCGCAGGCCTCGCGACGCGAGGTGTCCTACGCGCTGTGCCACGACTGGCGGACCCTCCTGTGGTTCGCCAACCAGCGTGCCGTGGAGTACCACCCGACCCTCGCCCGCAGCAGCCACGGTCGCAGCCCCGTGCCCACGCATCTCGTGCTCGACCTCGACCCCCCGCTCGGCGCGCCCTTCACCGCGGTCGCCCGGGTAGCCGCGCTGGTCCGGCAGGCACTGGGCGACTCCGGGCTGCAGGCTGCGGTGAAGACCAGCGGGGCCAAGGGCGTGCACATCGTCGTACCGCTCGTCGAGGGACTGGCGTTCGAGGACGTCGCCGCGGCGACCCGGGCACTCGCGGCTCGGGCGGCCCGGCTGGACCCGGCCCTGGCGACGACCGCGTTCCTCCGGGAAGACCGTGCGGGAAAGGTACTCCTCGACTCGACCCGCTCGGGCGGCGCGACGGTGGTGGCCGCCTACAGTCCGCGGGTGCGTCCCGGCGTACCCGTCTCGTTCCCGGTGACGTGGGACGACCTCGATGACGCGACGCCCGCCGACTTCACGATCCGGACCGTCCCGGCCCTGGTCGGCAGCGCGGACCCCTGGCGGGACCGGATGCCCGAGCGCCAGTCGCTGCCTGCCGATCTCGTCGCTGAAGGACACAGGATCCCGGTCGCGAGAGTGCAGGCCATGCATGAGGGGAAGCGGCGCAAGCGGGCGCGCGGGGAGTGAGCCGTCACGGTTCGGCGCACCCGCTTGTCCCATGAAGCGCACGGGGTCGGCATCCTTGACCGCCTGGTTGACTCGGAGCTGGCGCAACAGCGTGACCGTGAACTGGCTTGGCTGCGAGGGCGGTCAGCGGGGCATCGTCAGCGGGCGCGGGAGGCGAGAAAGTCGTCAGGCTCCAGGTAGTAAGGGTTGTCGATGACCATGCCACCGAGCATCACCTTCGGATGCGTCTTGAGCACGTCGAGCACCATCTCCCCGTCGCAGCGGGTCAGGTCGTAGAGGCACAGCACGATCTGCGGGTAGCTGCCGATGATCCGGTTGAGTTCGGACTCGTACATCGCCAGGTCCGCGACCCCCGGCTTGTCCCGGTGCGCCCACGTCATGTCGCCGATGTTGCGTACGACGTTGCTCTCGCTACTGCCCGACCAGCGGGCCTTGCTGGCCCAGAACTTCAGCATCCGCTGCGGCAGGAAACCGCCACCGTCGAAGTACGTCGAGTCCGAGTCCAGCACCTCGAGCTGCCCGTCGTCCACGAACGACCGCACCTCCACCGAAGCAGCGAGCCGCCCGAGGACGTGCGCCGGGGCGCAGCTGTCGACGACGCAGGTGCACTTGCTCCCGCCGGCGAGGCCGCCGAGCAGGTACGGGATCAGGATGTCGTCGCGCTCGTCGGGCTGTCGGTAAAAGGCGCAGATGTGGTCACCTGCCTGCAGCTGTACCCCGGGCAGGTCGACGGTGGCGGTGGTAGTCACCTCACAGCTCCGCCCGAACCGTGGCCACCGCTTCGCCCATGTTGCGCAGCTTCGCATACGCCGCTGTACGGCTGAAGTAGCCCAGGCCGCAGTCGGGGGCGACGAGGAGCCGGTCGGCCGGCACGATCTCGAGCCGGGCCCTGATCCGGTCGGCGATGATCTCCGGGGTCTCAGCGTGCAGGTTCTTGGCGTCGACGACACCGAGACCGAGCACCTTGTCCGTCGGGAAGTCGCGGTAGGCCTCCAG
>JACCZY010000249.1 GCA_013695685.1 Geodermatophilaceae bacterium
ACTGGTCGTGGACTCCCTGCGTTACTGGGTGAAGCAGATGCACGTCGACGGCTTCCGGTTCGATCTCGCACCCGCGCTGGCCCGTTCCGCCAGCGGAGCGGTGGACATGCACGGGAGCTTTCTCGCCACGCTCGGCGAGGATTCGGCGCTGCGCGGGGTCAAGCTCATCGCCGAGCCGTGGGACGTCGGCGCCGGCGGCTACCAGGTGGGGCGCTTCCCGGCACAGTGGAGCGAATGGAACGACCGCTACCGGAACTGTGTCCGTGACTTCTGGCGCGGCCGCTCCGACGGCGTACGGGAACTCGCCTACCGGCTCACCGGATCGTCGGACCTGTACCGGCGGCCGACGGCGTCGGTCAACTTCGTCACCGCCCACGACGGGTTCACGCTCAGGGACCTGGTCTCCTACGACAGCAAGCACAACGACGCGAACGGCGAGGACAACCGCGACGGCGAGGAGAACAACCGGTCGTGGAACTGCGGGGTCGAGGGACCCGGAACGCCGGAGATCGAAGAACTGCGCCGGCGCCAGTCGCGCAACTTCCTGACGACGCTGCTGCTGTCCGCCGGGGTTCCGATGCTGCTCGCGGGCGATGAACTGCGGCGTACGCAGCACGGCAACAACAACGCCTACTGCCATGACAACGAACTGTCCTATGTGGACTGGCCCGACTCGGTGGAGGTGCAGGACCTGACGGAGTGGACAGCAGCGCTGCTCCGGTTACGGCAGACGTGGCCGACATCGCGCCAGCCGGTGTTCCACGACGGGCGGCAGCTGCCCGGACGCGACGGCGTACGGGACCTGGCCTGGTTCGGCGCCGACGGATTGGAACTGTCCGAGCCGCAATGGTATGAGGCCACCCGGCAGACTCTCGGCATGTACGTGGCGGGACTGCCCTCGGCCGGGTCCTACCTGCTCTGGCTGCACGCCGGCGGTACTGCGGGGGAGGTGCGGCTGCCGGCGGGTGCGTGGGGCCTCGCGTACGACGTTCTGCTCGATACGACCCTCGAGCGACCCGAGGCGGGAGGGCGGGGACTGCGGCCCGGGACCATGATGCCGATCACGCCACACAGCGCGGTGCTGCTGCGGTGCCACCATCACTACAGTGCAGCCGGGGAGGCGACGTGAGCGCAGCGTGTGAGGTTGTTGCGGGGTCGGGCAGCGTGGCCCGCCGCGCGGACAGCCTGGTATGGGCGTCCGACCCGACACCTGAGTCGGTCTGGGAGACGCTGCTGTCGTGTCTGGCCCTGGGTCATCGGGTGCAGGGAGCTGCGCCGCTGCTGCGCGCGGTCGCCGAGACGTTGCCGGCCGACCTCGACGCGGACGTCGCGTTCGCCGTCGTGGTGACCGACGGCAGTGCCGGGTACGTCCTCAGGCACGGCCGGGTCGACGTGACGCTGGACGGTGAACCGCTCAAGGGCGATGCGCTCGTGCCGGTCACGGTCGCCGGCAGATCGGTCGCGGCCGGCGACCCGGACGCCGTGCGCACGCTGCTCGAGCGGCCCCCCTCCACCCGCCACGATCTGCGTGACGGCGCGGTCGCCGGTGCGGCCTTCCGCTGGTCCAGCGGCACCGCTGCATCCGCAGCCCGTGACGCCCGGCCCGCGGCGTCCGGGGAGCCGGCACCCGCTGCTGCCGCAACGGACCCACCTCCCGACGTCGAGGCCGGCCCGCTGCTCCTGACGAAGCTCGACGGCCCTGCCGTCGACATCACCGACGCCCACCCCCAGGTGACCTCCGACCCCGAGCAGACCGAGTTCCACCCGCGGCCACAGGCCGATGAGCCGTCGAGCCCGGATCTCCCGCGCAGCGCCGGCGTACTGGTGTTCGAAGACGGCGCGACGGCGAACCTGACCGGCGACGTCGTGCTCGGTCGGCGGCCCGACCGGCACGACCTCGTCGAGAGCGGCCAGGCGCAGCCGCTGGTCATCCACGACCCCGAGCACGTGCTGTCCAGCGCGCACGCCGCGGTCCGCATCCAGGGCGACACCGTCGTCGTCGTCGACCTGGACTCGTTGAACGGCACGCACGTGGCGGCTCCGGACGCCAGGGACTGGACGAAGCTGACCCCTGGGGTGCCCTACGGCATGCAGGACGGCTGCCGGATGCTGCTCGGCTGGACCGTGCTGACCTACCACAACCACCCCGCCTGAGTCTCGGGGACCGGGACCGATCAGCCCAGGCGTGACCCCGGACCGATCAGCCCACCAGCACCGCCACTACCCATATCGCCACCGCGGCCAGCGCGGCCACCAGTTCGATCAGAATCCCCAGGCCGACCGCCTTGATCGTCACCCAGGTCGAGCGCCACGCCGCGTTGCGGTCACCGTTGAGACGCCGCAGTTCCGCGACGAAGACGCCCGCGACACCTCCCACCAGCAGCCCGACAACGGGGATTGCGAAGAACCCGATGACGGCTCCCAGGGCCCCCACGAGCATGGTCGAGCGTGGTGCTCCAGCTGCGGCCAGGTCGCGGGCCGGAAGCACGTACTTGGCAACCGCCCCGAGCCCGAGGACCACCATCATGGCGGCGAAGACCACCCAGGCGAGGGTGTCCTGCTCGGTCAGTGCCCAGACGAGGGCGGCAACGGCGATGAGCAGGAGGCCCGGCAGCACCGGGACGAGGACGCCCACCACGCCCACCGCCATGACGAGGGCGACTACCAGCAAGCTCCCGGTACCCATCGATCAGGCCGAGACCACGAGTCCGAGCTCGGCCGGGGTGGACAGGCCGCCATGGTGCGGAAGTACGCGCACCGTGTAGCCGAACCCACCGGTGCGCTCCAGTGGCACCGACGCCTCGAACCAGTGCCGGGTACCGTCCCCGCCCACGTGCTTCATGGCCACGATGGTCACCTCGTGCAACTGCTCGGTCTCGTCAGCGGTGCCGTACGCCGCCTGCACCTCGACGTCCTCCGGCCGCAGGCCCGGCAGTTCGACCTCGGCCCGCAGCGACAGGGAGCTGCCGAGTTCGGGCGCGTCCCCCACACCGCTGGACTCGACGTGGGCAACGCGGACGCCGTTCCAGTGCTTTGCGACGTGCTCCCGCCACGTCGCAAGCTCCCGAGCGGCGGCGAAATCGTCAGCCGCGAGAGCCGCTGCCGCCCGGGCCGCCGACATGTACAGCTCCTCGACGTAGTCCCGAACCATCCGGGTGGCCAGGACCTTCGGCCCGAGCGTGGACAGTGTGTGCCGCACCATCTCCACCCAGCGGCCCGGCACACCGGTCGCATCGCGGTCGTAGAAGCGGGTGGCGACCTGCTTGCCGAGCAGGTCGTACAGCGCACCGGCCTCCAGGTCGTCGCGACGGTCGGGGTCGAGGACGCCATCGGCCGTCGGGATCGCCCAGCCATTGGCGCCGTCGTACATCTCGTCCCACCAGCCGTCGCGGATCGACAGGTTCAGGCCCCCGTTGAGCGCGGACTTCATGCCTGAGGTGCCGCACGCCTCGAGCGGGCGCAGCGGGTTGTTCAGCCAGACGTCGCAGCCCCAGTACAGGTAGCGAGCCATGCCGATGTCGTAGTCGGGCAGGAACACCAGCCGGTGCCGCAGCTCCGGGTGGTCGGCGAAGCGCACCATCTCCTGGATGAGCTTCTTGCCGCCGTCGTCGGCCGGGTGGCTCTTCCCGGCGATGACCAGTTGTACCGGCCGATCCGGGTCGAGCAACAGCTCGCGCAGCCGCCGGGGATCGCGCAGCATCAGCGTCAACCGCTTGTACGACGGCACCCTCCGGGCGAAGCCGATCGTCAGCGCATCAGGGTCGAGCACCGTGTCCGCCCAACCCACCTCCGCCTCGCTCGCTCCTCGCTGAAGGGCCGAGCACCGCACCCGCCGGCGTACCTCCTCGACCAGCCGGCCACGCAGCTCCCGCCGCAGCCGCCAGATCACCTCGGCCGGAGCCTCGTTGATGGAAGCGAAGTCGGACTCCTCGCCGAGCAGCTGTAACCCGTCGCTGCCGGTCGTCAGGTCCAACATCTCCGGCGCGACCCACGTCGGAGCGTGCACGCCGTTCGTGACCGATGTGATCGGCACCTCGGCGGTGTCGAAGCCCGGCCACATCGAGCCGAACATGCTCCGGCTCACCTCCCCGTGCAGCCGGCTGACGCCGTTGGCCTGCTGGCCGAGCCGCAACCCCATGTGCGCCATGTTGAACATGCCCGGGTCCTCGTCCTCGGCACCGAGGGCGAGAATCCGCTCGATCGAGACGCCCGGGCAGGCGTTGGCCCCACCGAAGTACACGCGGATCAGGTCAAGCGGGAACCGGTCGATGCCCGCCGGGACTGGGGTGTGGGTGGTGAACACAGTGCCGGCCCGCACCGCCTGCAGCGCCTCGTCGAAGCCGAGCGCGGCGGTGTTGCCGGCGACCGGACGCTCGACCAGCTCCCGGATCCGTTCCAGGCCGAGGAATCCGGCGTGACCCTCGTTGCTGTGAAAGACCTCCGGGGCCGGGGCGCCGGTACGCCGGCAGTAGGCGCGGATCGCCCGGACGCCGCCGATCCCGAGCAGCATCTCCTGCACGAGCCGGTGGTCCTTGCCTCCGCCGTACAGGCGGTCGGTGACCGAGCGCTCCGACGCCTCGTTCTCCTCGATGTCGGAATCGAGCAGCAGCAGCGGTACCCGCCCGACCTGCGCCTTCCAGACCTGGGCGTGCAGGGTGCGGCCGCCGGGAAGCCCGACCGCGATCCGGGTCGGCGTCCCGTCCTCCTCGCGAAGAAGCGCGAGTGGCAGGCCGTGCGGGTCGATGGCCGGATACCGCTCCAGCTGCCAGCCGTCGGCGGACAGGGACTGGCTGAAGTACCCGGCGCTGTACAGCAGACCGACCGCGAGGACGGGGACACCGAGGTCGCTGGCGGCCTTGAGATGGTCGCCGGCTAGGATGCCCAACCCGCCGGAGTACTGCGGCAGCACCTCGGTGATGCCGAACTCGGGGCTGAAATAGGCGATGCCGGCCGGTCCCTCGCCGCGCCGCTGGTACCACTGCGGAGCGCTCAGGTACTCCTGCAGGTCCTCCACCAGGTCGGACAGGGTCCGCAGGAAGCGCTTGTCCCTGCTCAGCGCGGCGAGCCGGTTCGCCGATACCTCGCCCAACAGGGCGACCGGGTCGGCGTTGCAGGCCCGCCAGAGCTCGGGGTCCATCGCCTCGAAGAGCTCGCGGGTCTCGGCATGCCAGGACCAGCGCAGGTTCATGACGAGGTCGGACAGGGGGGCCAACTGCGGCGGCAGGGTGGCGCGGACGGTGAATCGGCGCAGGGCTTTCACCGGCCGCACGATACCGGCGCGCACGCCCGGCTCCGAACCCGTGGCACGCGCCGCCCCCCTCCTCGGCGATCATGGAGATGTGTGGCCCGATTTGCACTATTCGCCCTGTTTTGGTTGACCGGATCTTCATGATCGCCGACCGGGGAGCGGGCTGCCCACAGGGCTGTCGGCGTGTCCACAGGTTGCCGCGGCACGCACCCCGCCGGTACGCCGTGCCGGTAGACCGGCGCCATGCGTTCCAACGGTGCGGCCGAGGTCGAGCACGTCCTGGTCAGACAGCAGGGTTGCCTGACCAGGCGCCAGGCGATCAACGCCGGTATGACCGATACCGAGGTTCGTGAACTCCTGCGCTCGGGTCGGTGGCAATCGGTGCACAACGGCGTACTGCACGAGGTTGGCGCCACCATGGACGAGCGTTGGCGGCTGCGTGCGGCCCTCCTGACCCAGTCGCCCACAGGTAGCCCGCCGCCCGGTATCGCGCTGAGCCACTCCAGTGCGGCGTGCCTCTACGGGTTCGAGGGCGTGCCTGCCGACCCGAGCGTGCACCTTGTCGTCCCGCGCGACTGGGTGGCCCAGCACCGCTCGGAGGGGGTTCGACTCCACCGCTGCCAGATCCCTCCGCAACATCTCGACCGCATGTACGGGATGCCCGTCACCAGTGCCGCGTGGACCGCCCTGTCCCTCATTCGCGTGCTTCCAAGAGGCCGGGCGGTGGTCGTTGCCGACGCCGCGGTGCGCTCGGGCTGGTGCACGTTGGCCGAACTGTCCGCGGCGTTGCCGCTATTGGCGGGCTTGCGCGGGTGCGTCCAGGCTCGCGACGTGGTCGGTCTTGCCCGCGAAGGCACCGACTCCTGCCAGGAGACGGAGACCCGCCTGATCCTCGTCGACGGCGGCCTGCCGAAACCCGACGTCAACATGCGGATAGTCAACGATTACGGCCAGCTGCTTGCCCGTGGCGAACTCGGCTACCGGCGCAAGCTGATCTGGCTGGAGTACGACGGGTTCGCCGTACACACCGATCGACAGGTCTTTCGCAAGGACCGCACACGGCAGAACTGGCTGGTCACCCGGGGTTGGTTCGTGCTCCGCTACACCGACCACGACGTCTACCGGGCGCGGCATCAGATCGTGCAGGATGCCCGCACTGCCCTCGCTCGTGCGCCGGCTCGGATCGCCGCCCTGCCGCCGGGGCTGTCGCCCGAAGCCGACGAGGCGCGTCGGCAGCTGGGCCGCTGAACTGACCCGGCCCCCGAGCCATTGGGACACGACAACGCCCCTCTCGCTCCGACGATCATGGAGATGTGTGGCCTGATTTGCACTATTCATCCTGTTTTGGCTGTCCAGATCTTCATGATCGGCCGCGGTGGGGGATGCGAGGTCGGCGCAAAGGCGACCGAACCGGCCGATGCAAAGGGTGGATTCGAGCATCACCTCCATTGTCGATAGCGTTGCTCGCGATGACTGGACGCCTGGGGATCACCGACATCTCACCTGCCATCTCCTGTGGGGACTATCCCGCCAGGGCCGTGGTCGGCGAGCACCTGCCCATCTCAGCCACGG
>JACCZY010000287.1 GCA_013695685.1 Geodermatophilaceae bacterium
GCGGTGTCGGCCAGACCCTTGCGGGCACCGTGGGTGGAGATGAAGTACTCCAGCACGGTCAGACCTTCCCGGAAGTTGGCCTTGATCGGCCGCGGGATGATCTCGCCCTTCGGGTTGGCCACCAGGCCGCGCATCCCAGCGATCTGTCGAACCTGCATCATGTTGCCGCGTGCGCCGGAGTTGACCATCACCCAGACCGGATTGGTCCGAGGGAAGTTCGCCTCCATCTCGACGGCGACCTCCTTCGTCGCCTTCGTCCAGATCTCGATGAGTTCCTGACGACGCTCCTCGTCTGTGATCACACCGCGCAGGTACTGCTTCTCGATCTTCTCCGCGTCCTTCTCGTAGCGGTCGAGGATCGTCTGCTTGTTCGGCGGCGTCACGACGTCGTCGATCGCAATGGTGACCCCGGCGCGGGTGGCCCAGTGGAAGCCGGCCGCCTTGAGGGCGTCCAGTGTGGCCGCGACCTGCACCTTCGGATACCGCTCGGCCAGGTCGTTCACGATCGCGCCCAGAGCGTTCTTCGGCACTTCGTAGTTGACGAACCGGTAATCCACGGGCAGTGCCTCGTTGAACAGCACCCGCCCGAGCGTGGTCTCCACGGTCAGCGGCTGACCGGACTCCCAGTCCTCGGGGGACTGCCACGCCGCAGCGCCGTTGTCCACAGTCGGTACCTCGCGCAACCGGATCCGGGTCTTCGTCCGCAGCCCGAGCAGTCCCCGGTCGTAGGCCATGACGGCCTCGGCCATCGAGGAGTACGTCTTGTCGTTCGGCTGCACGTCCGCCTCGGCTGCGTTGTTCTCCAGCGCCGTGAGGTGGTAGATGCCGAGCACCATGTCCTGCGTCGGTGAGGTGATCGGACGGCCATCGGCAGGGCTCAGGATGTTGTTCGAGCTCAGCATCAGGATTCGCGCCTCGGCCTGCGCCTCGGCGGACAGCGGCAGGTGCACCGCCATCTGGTCACCGTCGAAGTCGGCGTTGAACGCCGTGCAGACCAGCGGGTGAATCTGGATCGCCTTGCCCTCGACCAGCTGGGGCTCGAAGGCCTGGATGCCGAGCCGGTGCAGTGTCGGCGCCCGGTTCAGCAGCACGGGGTGGTCGGTGATGACCTCCTCCAGGACGTCCCACACGACCGGCCGGGCCCGCTCCACCATCCGCTTTGCGGACTTGATGTTCTGCGCGTGCTGCAGGTCGACCAGCCGCTTCATGACGAACGGCTTGAACAGCTCCAACGCCATCTGCTTGGGCAGGCCGCACTGGTGCAGCTTCAGCTGCGGGCCGACCACGATGACCGACCGGCCGGAGTAGTCCACACGCTTGCCGAGCAGGTTCTGGCGGAATCGACCCTGCTTGCCCTTGAGCATGTCCGACAGCGACTTCAGCGGGCGGTTGCCCGGGCCGGTGACCGGCCGGCCGCGGCGGCCGTTGTCGAACAACGCGTCGACGGCCTCCTGCAGCATCCGCTTCTCGTTGTTGACGATGATCTCCGGCGCGCCGAGGTCGAGCAGCCGCTTGAGCCGGTTGTTCCGGTTGATCACCCGGCGGTACAAGTCGTTCAGGTCAGAGGTGGCGAACCGGCCACCGTCGAGCTGCACCATCGGGCGCAGGTCCGGCGGGATCACCGGCACACAGTCCAACACCATGCCCATGGGGGAGTTGCGGGTGTTGAGGAACGCCGCAACGACCTTGAGCCGCTTGAGCGCGCGCAGCTTCTTCTGCCCCTTACCGGAACGGATCGTCTCGCGCAGTGACTCCGCCTCGGCGACCAGATCGAAGTTCAGCAGCAACTTCTGCAGCGCCGTGGCGCCCATGCCGCCCTCGAAGTACTCACCGAAGCGGTCCCGGAGCTCGCGGTACAGCATCTCGTCACCGATCAGCTGCTTGACATCAAGCTTGCGGAAGGTGTCGACCACCTCGTCGAGGCGGTCGATCTCGCGCTGCGCGCGATCGCGCATCTGGCGCATCTCCCGCTCGCCGCCCTCGCGCACCTTCCGGCGTACGTCGCTCTTCGCGCCTTCGGCCTCAAGCTCGGCAAGATCAGCCTCGAGCTTCTTCTGCCGGTCCTCGACGTCGGCGTCGCGCTGGTTCTCCATGTGCTTGCGCTCGGCTGAGATCTCCGCGTCGACGGTCGGCATGTCGCGGTGCCGGGCCTCGACGTCGACAGTGGTGATGAGGTACGCCGCGAAGTAGATGATCTTCTCGAGATCCTTCGGGGCCAGGTCGAGCAGATACCCCAACCGCGACGGGACGCCCTTGAAGTACCAGATGTGAGTCACCGGAGCGGCGAGCTCGATATGACCCATCCGCTCACGGCGCACCTTGGCGCGGGTCACCTCGACACCGCACCGCTCGCAGATGATGCCCTTGAACCGGACCCGCTTGTACTTACCGCAGTAGCACTCCCAGTCCCTGGTGGGACCGAAGATCTTCTCGCAGAACAAGCCGTCCTTCTCGGGACGAAGGGTCCGGTAGTTGATCGTCTCCGGCTTCTTGACCTCGCCGTGCGACCACTGCCGGATATCGTCAGCGGTAGCCAAGCCAATACGTAGTTCGTCGAAGAAGTTAACGTCAAGCACTTCGTGCTACCTGCTCTCCATGGGGAGTTGGTGTTGCTCGTCTCTGCGGTTCCGTTGTGAGCGCGGACGGCCTGCGGCCGACTGACCAGCGAGGTGCGAAAGATGCGCTGCGCGGATCTTTCACACCTCCTCGACGCTGCTCGGCTCGCGGCGGGACAGGTCGATGCCCAGCTCCTCCGCGGCCCGGAACACGTCCTCGTCGGTGTCCTTGAGTTCGATGGAGACACCGTCACTGGAGAGCACCTCGACGTTGAGGCACAGCGACTGCAGCTCCTTGAGCAACACCTTGAACGACTCCGGGATGCCCGGCTCAGGGATGTTCTCGCCCTTGACGATGGCCTCGTAGACCTTCACTCGGCCGAGGACGTCGTCGCTCTTGATCGTGAGCAACTCCTGCAGGGCGTACGCCGCCCCGTAGGCCTGCATCGCCCAGCACTCCATCTCACCGAAGCGCTGACCACCGAACTGCGCCTTACCCCCGAGCGGCTGCTGCGTGATCATCGAGTACGGGCCGGTCGAGCGGGCGTGGATCTTGTCATCGACCAGGTGCAGCAGCTTGATGATGTAGATGTAGCCGACCGAGATCGGCGCCGGGAACGGGTCGCCGGTGCGGCCGTCGAACAGCCGTGCCTTGCCCGTGGTCTCCACCATCCGGTTGCCGTCCCGGTTGGGCAACGTCGACCCGAGTAGGCCGATGATCTCCTCCTCGCGGGCACCGTCGAACACCGGTGTCGCGGTGTTCGTCCCCGGCTCGGCCCGCATGGCGGCTTCGGGCAGCACGCTGGCCCACTTGGGCGAACCCTCCACCTCCCAGCCAGACTTGGCGACCCATCCGAGGTGGGTCTCCAGCACCTGGCCGACGTTCATCCGACCCGGCACGCCGAGCGGGTTGAGCACGATGTCTACCGGCGTACCGTCCTCGAGGAAGGGCATGTCCTCCTGCGGCAGGATCTTGGCGATCACGCCCTTGTTACCGTGCCGTCCCGCCAGCTTGTCGCCGTCTTGGATCTTGCGCATCTGGGCGACGTACACCCGGATGAGCTCATTGACACCGGCTGGCAGCTCGTCACCGTCGTCGCGGCTGAACACCCGGACGCCGATGACCTTGCCGCCCTCGCCGTGCTTGACCTTAAGGCTGGTGTCACGGACCTCGCGGGCCTTCTCGCCGAAGATCGCGCGCAGCAGCCGCTCCTCCGGAGTCAGCTCGGTCTCGCCCTTGGGCGTCACCTTGCCGATCAGGATGTCGCCGGGGACGACCTCGGCCCCGATCCGGATGATGCCGCGCTCGTCGAGGTCGGCCAGGACCTCCTCGGCGACGTTGGGGATGTCGCGGGTGATCTCCTCCGCGCCCAACTTCGTGTCGCGGGCGTCGACCTCGAACTCCTCGATGTGGATCGAGGACAGGACGTCGTCTTGTACCAGGCGCTGCGAGAGGATGATCGCGTCCTCGTAGTTGTGTCCCTCCCACGGCATGAACGCGACGAGCAGGTTCTTGCCCAGAGCCATCTCGCCGCTGTCGGTGCACGGCCCGTCGGCGATGACCTGACCGACCTCGACCCGAGCCCCCTCCTCCACGATCGGACGCTGGTTGATGCAGGTGCCCTGGTTCGACCGGCGGAACTTGTGCAGCCGGTAGGTGGTACGGCTGCCGTCGTCTGCCATCACGGTGATCAAATCGGCCGAGACGTCCTCCACGACGCCGGCCTTGGTCGCCACCAGCACGTCGCCGGCGTCGACTGCGGCCCGCAGTTCCATGCCTGTCCCGACCAGCGGAGCCTCACTGCGCAGCAGCGGGACGGACTGGCGCTGCATGTTCGCACCCATCAACGCCCTGTTGGCGTCGTCGTGCTCGAGGAAGGGGATCATGGCGGTGGCCACGGAGACCATCTGCCGCGGCGAGACATCCATGTAGTCGACGCCGTCGGGATCGATCAGGTCGACCTCGCCGCCCTTGCGGCGTACCAGAACCCGCGCATCGGCGAAGCGACCCTTGGCGTCCAGCGGCGAGTTGGCCTGCGCCACGACGTGGCGGTCCTCCTCGTCGGCGGTGAGGTAATCGATCTGGTCGGTGACCACACCCTTGTTCACCTTGCGGTACGGCGTTTCGACGAAACCAAAGGAGTTCACGCGGGCAAACGTCGACAGGGACCCGATCAGGCCGATGTTCGGGCCCTCCGGAGTCTCGATCGGGCACATCCGGCCGTAGTGGCTCGGGTGCACGTCGCGTACCTCGAAGCCCGCCCGCTCCCGCGACAGGCCACCCGGGCCGAGTGCGGACAGCCGCCGCTTATGGGTCAGACCGGCCAACGGGTTGGTCTGGTCCATGAACTGCGACAGCTGCGAAGTCCCGAAGAACTCCTTGATCGAGGCCACGACCGGCCGGATGTTGATCAGGGTCTGCGGCGTGATGGCCTCGACGTCCTGAGTGGTCATCCGCTCCCGGACCACCCGCTCCATTCGCGACAGGCCGACCCGGATCTGGTTCTGGATCAGCTCACCGACCGTGCGCAGACGGCGGTTGCCGAAGTGATCGATGTCATCGGTCTCGTAGCCGTCCTCGCCAGCCTGCAACCGGACGACGTACTCGATCGTGGCCAGAACGTCGTCCTCGGTGAGCACGCCATGCCGGTACGGCAGGTCGAGACCGAGCTTCTTGTTGATCTTGTAACGGCCGACCTTCGCCAGGTCGTAGCGCTTGACGTTGAAGAACAGGTTCTCCAGCAGCGTCTGGGCGCTCTCCCGAGTCGGCGGCTCGCCGGGGCGAAGCTTGCGGTAGATGTCGAGCAGCGCCTCGTCCTGGCTGGCGATGTGATCCTTATCCAGGGTGGCGAGCATCGTCTCCGACCACGAGAACCGTGCGCGGATCCGCTCCTCTGTCCAACCCAGCGCCTTGAGCAGGACGGTCACCGGCTGGCGGCGCTTGCGGTCGATCCGAACGCCCACGGTGTCCCGCTTGTCGACGTCGAACTCGAGCCAGGCGCCGCGACTCGGGATCACCTTGCAGCTGAAGATGTCCTTGTCGGAGACCTTGTCCAGGTTCCGGTCGAAGTACACGCCGGGCGATCGAACGAGCTGGGAGACGACTACCCGCTCGGTGCCGTTGATGATGAAGGTGCCTTTCACCGTCATCATCGGGAAGTCGCCCATGAAGACCGTCTGGCTCTTGATCTCGCCGGTGACGTTGTTCGTGAACTCCGCGGTGACGAACAGCGGAGCCGCGAAGGTCATGTCCTTGTCCTTGCACTCCTCCTCAGAGGCCTTGACCTCCTCGAAGCGGGGGTTGGAGAAGGACAACGACATCGAGCCGGAGAAGTCCTCGATCGGCGAGATCTCGCCGAGGATGTCGGCCAGGCCGCTGGTGGCCTCCGGTTCGCCCTCGACCCGGGCAGCCCAGGCCTCCTTGCCGACGAGCCAGTCGAATGAGTCCGTCTGCAGAGCCAACAGATCCGGGACCTCGAGGGGCTCTCGGATCTTGGCGAAGGAGATGCGCGGCGGAGCGCCGGGGATTCCTGCAATGGTGGTACGGGCTTTCGTAGTCGTTGCGGTGGTCTTGCCGGGGCGGGGGCCAGCCAAGATGCGTCCTTCCGAGGACCAGTGGTAGAGCGGTCGGGCTGTTTACTTGTGTTCTGCGCGCAGCCAGAGTTGACCCAGCGTCAGCGGGGCAGCAAGGGGTGGGCAGCGCAAACCAGCAGTCTAGCTGCCGCCACGACTGCTGTCGAGCCATAAATCGCTCGGTATGCCACTGTGCGAGCTAGCGTGACGGCCATCACGGCGTCCGTCAAGTCCGACACCGTGATCGGCCACTAGGTCCGGGCCGCGTCGAGTGCGGAGTCGTGTTGGAATCGAGGCGGAACCGAGCGGTCCGCTGGTCGACCTACTTGACGGTGACCGTGGCGCCGGCGCCTTCCAGAGCAGCACGGGCCTTCTCCGCGGCCTCCTTGGCCACCTTCTCCAGAACAGCACTCGGAGCAGCATCGACCAGGTCCTTGGCCTCCTTGAGACCGAGGCTGGTCAGGGACCTGACCTCCTTGATGACCTGGATCTTCTTCTCACCGGCCGCCTCGAGGATCACGTCGAACTCGTCCTGCTCCTCGACGGCGGGCGCCTCCGTACCACCAGCGCCGCCAGCCGGCGCGGCCATCGCGACGGGGGCTGCGGCGGTGACATCGAAGGTCTCCTCGAACTGCTTCACGAACTCCGACAGCTCCAGCAGCGTCATTTCCTTGAATACGTCGAGCAGGTCATCGTTGGACATCTTTGCCATGGTGGGTGGTTCCTCTCGATCTGGGGGCCCGGCCTGGAGAATCAGATCCGGGCGGTACTCGGTCGGGGCTTAGGGCTCGGGCGTCGGCTCGGGCGTCGGCTCATTGGTTGCCGGTGCACCCTCGCTCGCGGAACGCTTGTCCACCAGTGCCGCGGTGAGCCGGGCGAACTGAGACAAGGGCGCCTGGAAGAGCCCCACAGCCTTGGTCAGGTTGCCCTTCATCGCGCCGGCGAGCTTGGCCAGCAGTAACTCGCGCGACTCTAGGTCGGCAATGCGGGCGATCTCTGCCGTCGAGACCGGGCGCCCGTCGAGGACGCCTCCTTTGATGATCAACATCGGGTTGCTTCGCGAGAAGTCTCGCAGGCTCTTGGTGGCGGCAACCGGGTCCCCGCTGATAAAGGCGATGGCGGTCGGGCCGGTGAGCAGATCATCCAGCTCGGTGAACCCGACGTCGTGGGCTGCCCGCTTCGTCAGCGTGTTCTTGACGACGGCGTACGAACTCCCCTCGCCGAGGGATCGCCGCAGGGCCGTCAGCTGAGCAACCGTCAGTCCACGGTAGTCCGTCAGCACGGCGGCCGACGACGCCTGGAACCGGTTGACGATCTCGGTGACCGCCCCAATCTTCTCCGGCTTGGCCATGTGCCTCCTCGTCTTGTGTACGTCATGTCAGGTCCCGGGGCGAGGGCGTCCGAGATGACGAAACGCCCCGCGCAACAGCGACGGGGCGTTCGCACGTGGCTTGCCACGGCGGTTGATCCGTCCCTCCTGCGCGGGCCGCCCTCATGCGGGGCCTTCGGCCGTGCGTGAGCACGACAACCAGCGGTCTTCGGTGGGTTTTCCTGAGTCTACGTTCCGAAAGTCCCGACACCAAATCTGTCAGGTGGCGGTCTCCTCCAGCAGGTTACGGGTCCGGTTGGGGTCGACCGGGATCCCGGGGCCCATCGTGGTACTGAAGGTCACCTTCTTCAGGTACTTCCCCTTAGACGAGGAAGGCTTGGCCCGGAGTACCTCGTCCACGGCGGCTGCGTAATTCTCGACCAGCTTCTCGGTGGGGAAAGACGTCTTGCCGATGACCAGATGCAGGTTCGCCTGCTTGTCGACGCGGAAGTTGATCTTGCCGCCCTTGATGTCGTTGACCGCCTTGGTCACATCAGGCGTGACAGTCCCGGTCTTGGGGTTGGGCATGAGGCCACGCGGCCCGAGAATTCGGGCGATCCGCCCTACCTTAGCCATCTGGTCCGGCGTGGCGATCGCAGCGTCGAAGTCCAGGAAACCGCCCTGGATGCGCTCGATCAGGTCATCGGAACCGACCACGTCGGCACCGGCGGCCTCGGCCTCGGCCGCCTTGTCGCCGGTGGCGAACACGATGACACGCGCGGTCTTTCCGGTGCCGTGCGGCAGGTTCACCGTGCCGCGCACCATCTGGTCGGCCTTGCGGGGGTCGACGCCCAGCCGCATGGCGACTTCCACCGTTGCCTCGTACGACGTCTTGGAGGTCTGCGGCGCGAGCCGAGCGGCCTCCAGTGGGCTGTACATCCGGTCGGCCTCCACCAACTCAGCGGCCTGCCGGTAGGACTTGCTGCGCTTCATGATCGTTCCCTTCTGTCGCGCCGGTCCCGGCGCGGGACGTGTGGTACGGCGGGCCAGCGCGGCCCTCCCACGGATACTCGGTTGCGTTGCAGGGCGGTGCTAGTTCTTGACGGTGATACCCATCGACCGGGCGGTCCCGGCGATGATCTTCTCGGCGTGGTCCAGGTCGTTCGCGTTGAGATCGTCCATCTTCGACTGCGCGATCGACCGGACCTGGTCGCGGGTCACCGTAGCGACCTTGGTCTTGTGCGGCTCCCCGCTCCCCTTGTCCACGCCGGCCGCCTTGAGCAGCAGCCGGGCCGCCGGTGGCGTCTTGGTCACGAAGGTGAAGGACCGGTCCTCGAACACCGAGATCTCGACCGGTACGACGTCACCGCGCTGCGCCTCGGTGGCTGCGTTGTAGGCCTTGCAGAACTCCATGATGTTCACGCCGTGCTGGCCCAGCGCGGGACCGACCGGCGGCGCCGGGGTGGCTGCGCCAGCCTTGATCTGCAGCTTGATGACCGCTGCCAGCTTCTTCCTGGGAGGCATGCTCGAATCTCTTTCTGCTGGGAAACGTGGACCTGAGGAACTGTCAGATCTTGGAAACCTGGGTGAAGGACAGCTCGACCGGCGTCTCCCGGCCGAAGATGGACACCAGCACCTTGAGCTTGTGCTGCTCGGGGTTGATCTCGCTGATCGTGGCCGGCAACGTCGCGAACGGGCCGTCCATGACGGTGACCGACTCGCCGATGTCGAAGTCCACGACCGTCGGCTTGGCGGGGGCACCAGGCTGCCCTGCCTTGTCGCGGGCACTGGCCGGGACCAGGATCTTGACCACCTCGTCGAGGGACAAGGGGGACGGACGCGAGGTGGCGCCGACGAAGCCGGTGACACCGGGGGTATTGCGGACCGCTCCCCAGGATTCGTCGTTGAGGTCCATGCGGACGAGCATGTAGCCGGGGAACACCTTGCGCTGCACCATCTGCGCCTTGCCGTTCTTGATCTCCCGCACCTCCTCGGTGGGGACTTCGATCTGGAAGATGTAGTCCTCCATGTCGAGGGAGTTGATCCGGCTCTCCAGGTTGGTCTTCACCTTGTTCTCGTAGCCGGCGTAGGAATGCACGACGTACCAATCGCCCGGATCACGGCGCAGCCGTTGCCGCAATTCCTCGGTGGGATCGAGTTCTTCCTCGACGGCCTCCGCCTCCGGCAGCGCCTCGACACCGGGCTCCGCCTCCGGCAGCGCCTCGACAGGGGTCTCGTCGTACTGGGACACGCTCACAACTCTCTTTCAGGCAACTTATGGGGACGACATGCGTCGGCGATCAGCCGAAGACGAACAGCACACCCTGGGCGAAGAGGATGTCCAGACCGGCGACCAGGGCAACCATGAACGTCATGAAGATGATCACAACGGTCGTGTAGGTGATCAGTTCCTTCCGCCCGGGCCAGATGACCTTCCCCAGCTCGGCTATGACCTCGCGCAGGAAGCGACCCACGCTGCGCCGCCCGGTCGAGCCCGACCTGGTAGCGGGCGCGCGGCGGGTGCTACCCGTGCTCGACGTACTACTCACGTTTCCCTCGCCTCTGTCGCCGTACTGTCGGTTCGCCGGTCGCAGGGGTGACAGGAATCGAACCTGCAGCCTGCGGTTTTGGAGACCGCTGCTCTGCCAATTGAGCTACACCCCTCTGCCTCGGTCCGGCACCAGCCGGAGACCGAGCAGTGCGGCGTCTGACCTGCCACCGGGCGCGCCGGGACAGGGGATTACGTCGCCCCGGGAGCCGAGTCTACAAGGCTGCCCCGGACTTGCGTAAAACAAGCTCGAGCCTCGGCGGCCGGGTACCCGGCGTCGGCGGCTGCCGCAACAACAAGACCGACTCGGCCGCATGGCACGATTCCGGTATGGCAGCACCGAGGATCAGCACCCGCATCGCCGCAATCGCGGAGTCTGCGACCCTCGCGGTCGACACGAAAGCCAAGGCACTCAAGGCGGCCGGGCGACCGGTCATCGGCTTTGGTGCCGGCGAGCCGGACTTTCCGACCCCGGACTACATCGTGGCAGCGGCCGCCGCCGCGTGCGCCGAGCCGAGGTTCCACCGCTACTCCCCTACCGCCGGCCTCCCGGAGCTGCGCGCGGCAATCGCCGCCAAGACCGCACGCGACTCCGGCTATGCGGTCGACCCGACCCAGGTGCTGGTGACCAACGGCGGCAAGCAGGCGGTTTACGAGGCGTTCGCGACGCTGCTCGACCCCGGCGACGAGGTGCTGCTGCCGACGCCGTACTGGACCACATATCCCGAGTCGATCCGGTTGGCCGGTGGCGTGCCCGTCGAGGTCGGCGCCGACGAGACGCAGGGCTACCTCGTCACCGTGGAGCAATTGGAGGCCGCGCGCACGGAGCGCACGATGGCGCTGCTGTTCTGCTCGCCGTCCAACCCCACTGGCGCGGTGTACCCGCCCGACCAGGTGGAGGCGATCGGACGCTGGGCAGTGGAGCATGGCCTCTGGGTGATCACCGACGAGATCTACGAGCACCTGGTGTACGGCGACGCGGTGCAAGTCTCCCTGCCGGTCGCCGTGCCGGAGCTGGCCCGGCACTGCGTGGTGGTCAACGGCGTGGCCAAGACGTACGCGATGACGGGCTGGCGGGTCGGCTGGCTGATCGGCCCGCCGGCTGTGGTCGCAGCAGCCACGAACCTGCAGTCGCATGCCACCTCGAACGTGGCGAATGTGTCGCAGGCCGCCGCTCTGTGTGCGGTCTCCGGCGACTTGGCTGCCGTTCAGGAGATGAAGGCGGCCTTTGATCGCCGGCGCCGGACCATCGTATCGATGCTGCGGGAGATCCCGGGCGTCGATTGCCCCGAACCGCACGGCGCCTTCTACGTGTACCCGTCGGTGCGGGGCCTGCTCGGGCGGACGCTGCGGGGGCGTACGGCGAACACCTCGGCGCAGCTGGCAACGCTGATCTTGGAGGAGATCGAGGTCGCCGTCGTACCCGGAGAGGCCTTCGGTACGCCGGGCTACCTGCGGCTGTCCTACGCCCTGAGCGATGACGACCTGGCCGAGGGCATCGGTCGGATCTCGGCACTCGTGTCGGCTGGATAACGCTCGGCGCGTAATCCTCAGAGCGCGCCCGCCTCGCGGAGCACCGCCAGCGCTGCGGGCAGCTCACCAAGGGCGGTCTCCACGTCCGCCGGTGCGGCGATCTGCCACGCGTTCGCGTTGAGGTAACACCGCAGCGCCGCGTCGAATTGCGGGGGGCCCGCCTCCATCCGGGCCACATTGAGCATGACCGAGCCCTTCCCGTACACGGTGTCGAAGTACGCGTTGGCGCTGGAGAACTCACCGATGGGCAGACCCACATCGAGGCCGTCCTCCAGTGCCGGGTCAGGCTCCCCCGGTCTGCCGGTGATCAGGCTTTCGGCGTACGTCGCGAACGACTCGTCCAGCCACGGATCGAGGGCCTGGTTGCCGCCGACCATGCCGTAGAACCACATGTGCGCAATTTCGTGCGTGAGCGTGACGTCTCCGCCGTCGGCAAGCAGGATCATGCCCGGATACTCGATACCGCCGCCGTAGTCGCCGAGCCGGGCGATGGACAGCGTGTCGAACGGGAACTCGCCGAAGTATCCCTCCATGGCAGCGAGGGCGGCGCTGGTCCGGTCGAGCAACTGCCCAGGATCCTCGTCCGGCGCTCCGACGATGAGCCTGGTGTCGCCCACCGACCCCTCGGCCATCATGAAGTCGCCGACTGCCACGCTGACGTCACGCGCGGCCGGGCTGCTCGATTCCCACCGGGTGCGCTGACCGTCGTCGCTTACCTGCACCGCTCCCCCGGTCATCAGCACGGTGCGGCCCGCCGGCGCAACGACGCTCATGGTCGTCTCCGCCGCAGGGCTCGTCGCGGTCTCACCGAGGGTGTCGACCAGGGGATCGCGAAGCCAGCCCTGCCCGGGCTCCCATGCCAGCAGCGGATGCCCGGTGCCCCACCATGACGTCTGGGCGTCATAGCCGAATCGGTCGAAGGTCCCGGTCCCGAGCGCCAGCTCGAACTCGATGCTGACCTCGGTGCTCTGGCCAGCTTGCAGCTCCGCCCGCAGCCGCACGACCAGCAGACCGCCCTGGGTGGACTCGGCGGCGCCAGCCGGCTCGTAGACGACGTCGGCGACATCGTCGCCCGTGACGTCGCCGACTTCAATGCTGCTGCCGGCGGCGACCGACAGCGGCTGGTTCGCGGTCAGCCGGAATACCAGTTCATCGGTGCTCAAGTCAGGGCTGAACCTGACCTTCTCGGTACCGGTGACCGTGCTTGTGTCGACGTCGAGTTCGAAACGTAGGTCGATCACGGGCCGGTCGGCGTCGGGCTGCACGGGCTCGTCGGGGCAGGCTTCGGCAGCAGAGTCAGCGGCTGGGCGCCCAGCGCTGCCTTGCCCGGGCGTCACCGAACTGCAGGAGACAAGCAACACCAGGGCAAGCGACAGAGGAGCAGCGCGGCCTTGCACGGCACTACGGTAGCCGCGCCGCCCGGCCTATGAGCCGGCTGTGATCACGCCAGCTGGACGACGGCCCGGGCCATCGCCAGCACCTTCTCGCCGGCTGAGCTGGCGATCAGGTCCACCCGCACCCGGCGATCGTCGAGCTTCGCGCCGACTACCGCCGTGACCTCGATGGTGGCGCCGGCGTCGTCGTCAGGGACGACGACCGGCTTGATGAAGCGAACGCCGTACTCCACGACGCTGCCGGGATCACCGGTCCAGTCCGTGATGACGCGGCCCACCTCGGCCATCGTGAGCATCCCGTGCGCGATCACATCGGGCAGGCCGACAGCTCGGGCGACTCGCTGGTTCCAGTGGATAACGTTGAAATCGCCGGAGGCGCCGGCGTACCTGACCAGATCCACGCGGCGCACCGGGAAGCTGGCCGGCGACAGTTCAGTGCCGACCTGGACGTCGTCATAGTTGACAATCGCGGGCACGTCAGGACTCCCGGTCGGGGCCACGGGCCACCAGAGTCGAGTACGCCGTCGCCACCGGCTCGCCGGCCTCGGTGCCGATCTCGACCCGCGTGGAAAGGATGTCGTTGCCCGCGGCGCTACGGATGTTGTCGACGGTGAGCACTCCGACGAGCCGGTCGCCGGCGCGGATCGGCCGGTTGTGTACGAACCGCTGCTCACCGTGGACCACCCGGCTGTAGTCCAACCCAAGTTCCTCGTCGAAGACGACCTGGGCGCCGACCCGTGCCGACACGACGATCGCGAACGTCGGGGGGGCGATGACGTCGTCGTACCCGAGGGCCGCGGCCGCCTGAGGATCACGGTAGACCGGGTGGTCGTCGCCGATGGCGGCTGCGAACTCGCGGATCTTCTCCCGTCCGACCTCATAGGGCTCACTAGGCGGATAAGTGCGCCCGATGTAGGACTGGTCCAGGGCCATGCTTACCTCGTCTGGGCTCGGTTCTGCGCTCGTTCTGCGTTCGTTCTCGGGCAGCCGGTGCGTCAGCGGGTCTCGCGGTGCAACTGATGGCAGCGGCAGTGCGAGCAGAACTTCTTCATCTCCAACCGGTCCGGGTCGTTGCGCCGGTTCTTGCGGGTGATGTAGTTGCGGTTCTTGCACACCTGGCAGGCCAGCGTGATCTTGGGGCGAATGTCGGTGGCGGCCACAGGGTGAAGCCCTTTCGGATGGGGGACGGGCAAGCGCCCGTTGAGGTTACCTGAACGCGGCGGGGCACCGGTCGAGCGGACCGGGCGCAGGCGCAGAGACCATCCCTGGGCCGCACCGGTAGCGGTGACCGGACTTGAACCGGTGACACAGCGATTATGAGCCGCTTGCTCTACCTGACTGAGCTACACCGCCGTACGCCACAGCTGCGGCGCTGAGCCCCCTTACGGAATCGAACCGTAGACCTTCTCCTTACCATGGAGACGCTCTGCCGACTGAGCTAAGGGGGCGAGGCAGGACAGAGGTTACACGCCACCGGCAGCGGTGGCACGCCGGTGCTCTCGTCGCCTCACGGCGAGAACGGCGACCGCGCCGACGCGACCGCTGTCCGCTCCAGTTCCTTCCCGCCGAGGAACAGCGCCGCGAACGGCAGCATCACATAACGCGTGCAGATGACTTGAACACTCCGGCCGTCCGTCGAGGTACTCCACGCATCGAGACCGTCGCTCGCTGCTGCCAGGTACTCCGCCACAGCGGCATTGACCGACGCCTGGCTGAGCGGTACGGCGTCGCGACCGGAGGTCGCGAAGTACTGGCTCTCGTCGATCTCGTTCGCGGCGGCCACCGCAGCCCCGTCACACAGCGACTGCACATCTCGCTGCGCCAGGAACGCGACGGAGGCGGTGATGCCTCCGCACACCATCACCGTCGCGATACCGAAGCTGAGCAGGACGAATGGGACCATCGAGCCGCGTTCACAGCAGCGCCCGTCCACACGGTGTGGGCCCATGCGGGCAGCATCGCAGACGCACGCGCGCTGCGGGCGATGTGCACAGGCTCAGGTGATCACCGGGGCTCGGGAGGTGATGAAGACCTGGCGCCCGCGGCCGCCCACCTCGGCCGGGCGGGACGCGGTCCGCACGGCGAGCCAGCGGTCCAGTCTGGGCCCCGGCAGCGGGCGGCTGACAAGGTAACCCTGGATGGTGTCGCAGCCCATCTGGGCCAGCAGATCCCGAGTCAGTTCATCCTCGACACCCTCGGCTATCACGGTCAACCCCAGGCCGTGAGCCAGGTCGATGATCGCCTTGGTGATCGCGGAGTCGTTGATCTCTGTTCCCATGTTACGGATGAAGGCCTTATCGATCTTCACCTCGTCAATCGGCAGCCTGCTGAGATAGGCAAGGGAGGAATAGCCGGTGCCGAAGTCGTCGATAGCAAGCTTGACGCCGAGACCGTGCAGCGCATGTAGCACCGGCAGGGCGGTGGCCGGATCGGCCATGACGCTGCTCTCGGTGATCTCGAAGGTGAGCAACTCAGGCGAAACTCCCATATCGCGCAGCATGAGGTCCACTGATTCGGCAAACCGCGGGTCGGACAACGTGCGCGTTGACAAGTTGACCGTGACCTCGATCCGAATGTCACGATCAAGCCAGCTGCGGCACTGCCGTAACGCCAGTTGAAGTACATGCATGGTCAGAGGCGTGATCATGCCGATACGCTCCGCTAACGGAATGAAGTCAACTGGTGACACTGCGCCATAACGTGGGTGCTGCCAGCGGAGCAGCGTTTCCACGCACCGCACATTGTTGGATCCGACGTCGATCAGCGGTTGGAACACCGCGTAGATCTGCCCACCGAGCATCGCCTCACGCAACTGCGTGCCTAAATGAAGTCGCCGAAGGCTGCTCTCGTCCATGGCCGTCTGGTAGGACGTCACTCTCTGACCGGCCGAATGGCCGGCGTAGAGGGCGACATCGGCTCGTTGCAGGAGGCTGGCCGCAGATGCGCCGTGCGAAGGACCGATCGACAAGCCGATCGTCGCGTTGATCTCCACGGTCACGCCCACCACCTCAACCGGTCCTGAGATGGCGGCCCCCAAGGCAAGAGCACGAGCCTCGGCATCGTCAAGGTCACGCACCGGCATGACGACGGCGAACTCGTCGCCGCCCATCCGTCCGACCGTGGCTCCCTCGGGGACCTGCTCGACGAGCAGGGTGGATGCGGCGGTGAGCAACTGATCGCCGGCGTCATGACCCAGGGTGTCGTTCACCTCTTTAATCGAGTCGAGGTCCACGACGAGTACCGCGACCTCCGACCCGCCCGGCTCACGGCCAGCAAGGACTTCGGTGAGCACCTCGGCCAACTGCAACCGGTTTGGCAGGCCGGTCAGCCGGTCGTGGGAGGCGTCGTAACGCAGCTTGGCCAGCAATTGGACGTTCTGCGAGGCGGCTGACACGTGTGTGGCCAACGACTCCAGCAGACGAACGTCGTCGCTCGAGAACGTCAAGCGATCACCACGACGATCGCAGACCTCCATGTACCCGATGACACCGCTGGCCGACGACAGCGGTACGCCGATAGCTTCGGCGACGCCCCGAGCGTGCAGTGCATCCCGCTCCGCCGCGGCCGCCAACCGCAGCTGGAACAGGACACCACCGCCTTCTCGCAGCACCCTCGCCCGGAGCGGGTCTCCGGCGTCCGCCGGCCCGTCGTAGCTTTCCTCTCCCGCTTCGGCGTCGGCATAGGCGACGCGGCCGGGAATCTCGTCGACAGCGAGCAGCCACAGCGCAGCGCGCTGGGCATTGAGCATCTCGCGAACGGCCTCGATTGCCAGGAAGCCGCCGTCGGTGACGACCGTGGATCCCTCGACATGCTTGGCGAAGTCGTACACCCCACCCAGGGTGCGTCGCTCCTGCAGCGACGCCGCGTAAGAGCGGAACAGGACGACGAACGCCAGCCCGATCGCAACGAGCAAGATGATGGCGAAGTCGGTGGCAGTGACCAGCAATAGGATCGTCAGGGCCATCGCGACGTTCAACAGGCCAACAATAACGATGGGAGTTATCAAACCGACCAGCTGACTACTGCTGAGCCAGCCTTGTGTCCAGCCTACCGCCGTGACGACCAGCGCAGTGCTTATGCAGTTTACGGCCAGAACTGCGAGGCCGACCTTCCACCATGTTTCGGCATTCTCGAGAACGCCGAACTGTAGAAGCTGGAGGACAACGAAGAAAATCGTGGATTCCAGCGCGAACAGACAGAAGTTGAAGTATGCCTTCAGTTTGCTCACCCGCCGGACGGCCATCACGAGAAGTGACGCGGTGAGGCGCGTGAGGACAGTGGCCAAGGGGCCGACCAGAAAGGCCCCGAGAACGAGCGGGATTTCCGACAGGGAAACGCTGATCGTTTGTCGACGTACCTCTACGTGCACCTGCACTGCCTCACCAAAGATGAACAGCCCAAGCATCAGCAGGAGAAGCCACGCATTCGTTTCCATCCCCACATCGCGCAGAACGAACGCCCAGAGGGAACCAGAAACGACAACCGCGATCAGGCCGAGAAATGCTAGCCGATGGGAGGGGTCGAGCCTACGTGTTCCCGCAGTGAAGTCGGCTGCCTGTGGCACCTACGGCTCCTGCCCGGTAAGTGATCACTCAGTCTAGCCGATGCTGTGGCCGTCGTGGGGCATCGTTGGGGGGGCAGATTCGTGCCCGGCAACTCGTCGTGCGTGGCGAATGGTCAGCTGGGCGACTGTCCGCCGTTCCAGCTCACACCCTCGGGGGCGGCGTTCCAGCTCACGCCGTTCCAGCTCACACCCTCGGGGGCGGCGTTCCAGCTCACGCCCTCGCCAAGAGAAGCTCCGGTCATCCCCGAAAGTTGAGGCCCGGCCGCATTCGCCGATACGCCCGTCGAAAGAGCAACAGCCGCAGCCGCACCGGTCAGCAGGACGGTCCGTGCCAAAATCCGACCCGCGCTAGTCAGACTGGTCATTTCCGAACCCCATTCCAAGAATTCCCGATGTTTGTTTGCCGGGCTGGATTGTAGCGCGGCAATTCCTCGAATCAACTTCATGCCGGGTGAAGATCCATCAGTTCACCCGCCCCACTCACATGTACTCTCGGTAGTGTGCAGGGAAGGCGCCACCTTCGGGGTGAAACCGGTAGAGTTGACCCTGTTGAACGCGATGCACACTCTCTGTTGCATTGTACATTACTCTCTGTATTCGGCGATGGTAGATGCCCGTTTTGTCGCGAGACAAAAGGACCCGCACGCGCTTCAGCACGGCTCCTGTCAGCAGATCCTGCCGGAGGCGGATCCGGTGGCGATTGGGGAGACCGGCGCCGAACCGCCGGGGCGCCGCCCCCGACCCGCGGGTCGAGGGCGAGCGCCCGTGGGGTGGCAGGTGTTGGGTTCGAACCAACGTAGGCTGAGCCGACGGTTTTACAGACCGCTCCCTTTGGCCACTCGGGCAACCTGCCTGGATGGCGCAGAGCTTGGCTTCGGCGCCGGCACGAGGATACACAAGGATGCGGTGCCGGTTGCCCCCCGAGTGGTGACCGGAGCGAAGACGAAGGGGAGACGCAGATGGCAGACCCGTCGTTCGACGTGGTGAGCAAGGTCGACCGCCAGGAAGTGGACAACGCGTTGAACCAGGCGGGCAAAGAGCTGTCTCAGCGTTTCGACTTCCGCGGCACGAACACGACGATCGCGTGGGCCGCCGAGAACTCGGTGGCGCTCCAGGCGGACACCGAGGAACGACTCAAGGCTGCCCTGGACGTGTTCAGGGAGAAGCTCGTCCGGCGGGGTATCTCGATGAAGGCGATTGACGCAGGCGAGCCGCAACCTTCGGGGCGTGCCTACAAGCTCAGCGCCACGCTGGTCCAGGGGATCGCCAGCGACAAGGCGAAGGAGATCGCCAAGCACCTTCGAGACGAGGGCCCCAAGGGTGTCCAGGCGCAGATCCAAGGTGATCAGTTGCGGGTCAGCGCGAAGAAGAAGGACGACCTGCAGACCGTGATCGCGCTGCTGAAAGCCGGGGACTTCGGCATCGCGTTGCAATTCACCAACTACCGCTGAGCCATGAAGGGCATCGTTCTCGCCGGCGGCAGCGGCACCAGGCTGCACCCGCTGACCCGCGCGGTGTCCAAGCAGCTGCTGCCGGTCTACGACAAACCGATGATCTACTACCCGCTGTCGGTGCTCATGCTCACCGGGATCCGCGACATCTTGATCATCTCCACGCCCGAGGATCTGCCCTTGTTCCGGCGCCTGCTCGGCGATGGCGATGACCTCGGCCTGCAGCTGCGGTACGCAGAGCAGCCGGCGCCCAACGGCCTGGCGGAAGCCTTCATCATCGGGCGGGACCATGTCGGGGACGACTCGGTAGCCCTCGTGCTCGGGGACAACATCTTCTACGGCCACGGTCTGTCTGAGCTGCTGCAGCGAGAGGCCGCCCAGCTTCGCGGCTGCACGCTCTTCGGCTATCAGGTCAGCGAGCCAGGACGGTACGGCGTCGGCGAGGTGGACGCTGATGGGCGGCTCCTGTCGATAGAGGAGAAGCCCGCAAAACCCAAGTCGAACCGGGCCATCACCGGCTTGTACTTCTACGACAACGCGGTGGTGGACATAGCCGCTGGATTGCGGCCCTCTGGCCGCGGCGAACTGGAGATCACCGATGTCAACCTGCAGTATCTCGAGCGGGGGCAGGCGCGGCTGGTCGACCTGGGCCGCGGCACCGCATGGCTGGACACCGGAACACACGACAGCTTGCTGCAGGCGAGCCAGTTCGTGCAGGTCCTCGAGCATCGCCAGGGCGTCCGGATCGCGTGCCTGGAGGAGATCGCACTAAGGCTCGGCCACATCACAGCGGATCAGGCGTACGACCTGGGAGCCGGTCTGGCGAAGTCTAGTTACGGCCAGTACGTCATGCAGGTCGCCGCGCAAGCGGGTGCAGCCAGAACGACCTGACTCGAGAAGGAAGCACGGTCCCCGGTCGGCCGGGTCAGCCTTGCCCTGCTAGTTCCTGCAGTCGCCGGATCCGCTCGGCCATGGGCGGGTGGGTGGCGAACATCTGAGCGAGTCCCGCCCCGCGGAACGGGTTGGCGATCATCAGGTGACTGGTAGCCACCAACTGGTCGTCCTGGCGCAGCGGCAGTGCCTTGGTTCCCGCATCCAGCTTCGCCAGCGCGCTGGCCAGGCCGAGGGGGTCCTGCGAAAGCTGTGCGCCGGACAGGTCGGCCTGATACTCCCGCGACCGGCTCACGGCCATCTGCACGATCCCGGCAGCCAGCGGGCCCAGCAAGGCCAGCAGCAGCGCGCCGATCGGGTTGCCTCCCCGCTCGTCTCCGCGACCGCCGAACACCGCGCCGAACATGGCCAGATGAGCCAGATACGTGATCACCGAGGCCATGCCCCCGGCCACCGAGGAGATCAAGATATCCCTGTTGTAGACATGAGACAGCTCGTGAGCCAGGACGCCACGCAGCTCCCGAAGCGTCAGGATCTGCAGAATCCCCTCGGTGCAGCACACTGCGGCATTGCGGGGGTTGCGTCCGGTTGCAAAGGCGTTGGGCTGATTCGTCGGGCTGATGTAAAGCCGGGGCATCGGCTGCCGGGCCTCGGTCGCCAACTCACGGACGATGGCATACATCTGCGGCGCCTGCGCCTCGGTGACCGCTTGCGCGCGCATCGACCGCAGGGCGATCTTGTCCGAGAAGAAGTAGGCGGCACCGTTGAAGGCCAGCGCCAGGACTACGGCGATGGTGAGCCCACTTCGTCCGCCCAGCCAGCCGCCTGCGAGGACGATGAGCGCAGACATCGCTCCGAGCAGCAGGGCGGTCTTGAGCCCGTTGTAGTGACGCACGATCTCTCTCCTGAGGGCCGAACACTGCCAACGGTGCAACGCGATCGGTCGGGCGGTCGTTCCCGGAGCACCTCGCCAGGACCGCCCGATCGCTACGGAAATCGATGGCAGTACCCTCGCGATCGGCAGCTGCGGCGCGCGCGCGATCGACCACCGATCCCACGTTGCTCCCATCAACTATCAGGGCAACGCTCGCGAAGCGGCGTCGCTGAGCGCCACTGCGGCTGACCCGCCCGATCTCGGTTCAGGCCGCACCCGCCGGTAGTCAGTGGGTCAGGACTTCCGGCTGATGGCTGCATATGGATCGGTTACAGCCGTGGTTGCTCTGCCAGCGGGTCGTGGGCGGCCGGCGGTGGCACCGTCCACATCCACTCCCGGAGCCGATCCTTCTCGTGCGTGAGCTCGGTCAGGTCGTACTCGCTGTATTCGAACTCGGGACTCCAGAAGAGCGCGTCGAACGGGCACACCTCGACACAGATCCCGCAGTACATGCATAACGCGAAGTCGATCGCGAACCGGTCGAGCACGTTGCGCTGCCGGTCGCGGCCGCCCTCCGTCGACGCGAGGACGGTCTCGGTGTGGGAATCGATGTAGATGCACCAGTCCGGACACTCCCGGGCGCACACCATGCAGACCGTGCAGTTCTCCTCGAAGAGGGCGATGACCCCTCTGCTGCGCGGCGGCAGAGCGGGCAGGATGTCCGGGTACTGGCGTATCCCGGTGCGCTGGACCAGTGTCCGCAGCGTCAGCGCCAGTCCGCGTGCGAGAGCTGTCTTGGCAGTGCTCCGCCGCTCCTCAGCCACCGCGAGCCTCAAATCCCCACTCGGCTGGTTCGGGCACCCCGGGAGCGCGAATCCTGCGCCGACCCCGACTCACCGTCGCGTCGGATTCGCCGGGTTCCTTCATCCCTGGCCATGCCTTGACGACGCGGGACGCGAGCACGAAGTCCTTGCGTAACGGATGCCCCTCGAACTCCTCCGGCAACAGCAGCGGCGCCGGATCAGGATGCCCGTCGAAGGTGACCCCGTACATCTCGGCCGTTTCACGTTCGTGCCAGGAGGCTCCCGAGTGCACCGAGGCGACGCTCGGCAGCCGCGGCTCGTCACGTGGCACCCGAGTGCGTAGAAGTACGTGAAGCACGGTGTCCGGGTCGACCACGTGAGCGACTATCGAGAAGCCGTCCGCCAACTCGTCCACGCCGCTCAGCCAGTCCAGGTAGGACAGTCCGTGGTCGTCGCGGGCCGCTTGGACGGTGTGCTGCCAGGCGGCTGCCGGGACGTCGACGCACCACAGCCCGTACGACTGGCTGGACTGACCCGCGACTCCCGCGAGCGCTGCAGCCACCTCGGCTGCACTCATGCCCCGCCTCCCCGCGACAGTCACGACCCGACCACGGGCGGCTGCACCAGGGGGGCGGTCAGTGCGGACGCGCTGGGGTAGCCACCTGATCCACCCTCAACCGGCATGCTTTCGCCGGCGATCTTGTCCTGCAACCGGAGGATGCCCTGCAACAGCGCCTCCGGCCGTGGCGGGCAACCGGGGACGTACACGTCGACCGGGATGAGCTGATCGACGCCCTTGGTCACCGAGTACGAGTCCCAGTACGGACCGCCGCAGTTGGAGCAGGCGCCGAAGGAGATGACGTACCGCGGTTCGGGTAACTGCTCGTACAGGCGGCGTACGGCCGGCGCCATCTTGTCCGTCACGGTGCCGGATACGACCATGACGTCGGCCTGTTGCGGGCCGTGCGCGGTCATGCCGAGCCGAGCGAAGGGGGGTCGGCTCATCGAGGCGGCGACGAACTCGACAGCGCAACACGCCAGTCCGAGGTTGAAGACCCACAGCGAGTACCGGCTGCCCCAGTTCAGGATGAACCTGACCGGCTCGGGCAGCATCCGTCGCCTCCTCCGCTGTCCACACGGCTGAGCGCCGTACCGGCTCAACGTACGGACGCAGGCCGGGCAGCACAACGGGGCCGGGGCTACGGGAAAACCCGTGATGCGCGCCACCGTACGGCGACTGCCAGCCGAGCCCATCGGTCGTACGCTGGGATCGCACAGCAACCCCTGCTCCGGTGCCCGCGAACGGAGCCGGTCCCGTAGTCGCAGGAGGAGCCCAAACCAGTATGGCCAAGCCTGTCCAGCAACTCGACCGGGTAGTCATCCGGTTCGCGGGCGATTCCGGCGACGGGATGCAACTGGCCGGTGACCAGTTCACCAGCGAGACGGCGGTCTTCGGCAACGACCTGTCCACCCTGCCGAACTTTCCGGCCGAGATCCGGGCGCCGGCCGGCACCCTGCCCGGGGTCTCCTCCTTTCAACTGCACTTCGCCGACCACGAGATCACCACACCCGGCGACGCACCTGACGTGCTGGTAGCGATGAACCCGGCGGCACTCAAGGCGAACCTGCCCGACCTCCCCGTCGGCCGCGACATCATCGTCAACACCGACGAGTTCGGGGCTCGCAACCTCGCCAAGGTCGGCTACGCCACGAATCCGCTGGACGGCGATTCACTCGACTCATGGCGCGTACATAAGGTGCCTCTCACCTCGATGACGATCGAGGCGCTCGCGGGCACCGGCTTGGGGAAGAAGGATGCCGCTCGGGCGAGGAACATGTTTGCCCTCGGCCTGCTGTCCTGGATGTACCACCGCCCGACGGACGGGACGTTGCGCTTCCTGGAGAAGAAGTTCGCCAAGCTGCCGCAGGTGGCCGCGGCTAACATCGCCGCATTCCGGGCTGGCTGGAACTACGGCGAGACCACCGAGTCCTTCGCGGTGTCCTACGAGGTGAAGCCTGCCCCGATGCGGCCCGGTGTGTACCGCAACATCTCCGGCAACCTCGCGCTGTCCTACGGCCTCATCGCGGCCAGTCGGCAGTCCGGGCTGCCGCTCTTCCTCGGCGCATACCCCATCACGCCGGCCAGCGACATCCTGCACGAGCTGTCCAAGCACAAAGGCTTCGGCGTACGCACCTTTCAGGCCGAGGACGAGATCGCCGGCATCGGTGCCGCGCTCGGCGCCGCATTCGGGGGTGCGCTGGCGGTCACGACGACATCCGGGCCGGGCATCGCGCTGAAGTCGGAAACGATCGGCCTGGCGGTGTCCCTTGAACTCCCGCTGGTGATCTGCGACATCCAGCGCGGCGGTCCTTCCACCGGGCTGCCCACCAAGACCGAGCAGACCGATCTCTTGCAGGTGATGTTCGGCCGCAACGGGGAGGCGCCGGTACCGATCGTTGCGCCGCAATCCCCCGGTGACTGCTTCGACGCCGCGATCGAGGCCGCCCGGATCGCGTTGACCTACCGGACCCCGGTTTTCCTGCTCTCCGACGGTTACCTGGCCAATGGCTCCGAGCCCTGGTCCATCCCGGACCTCGACGGCCTCCCCGAACTGGCCCCCGACTTCGCAGTAGCCACCGACCGGCCGTTCCTGCCGTACGAGCGTGATCCCGCAACCCTCGCCCGGCCTTGGGCGATCCCCGGCACAGCCGGGCTCGAGCACCGGATCGGCGGGCTGGAAAAGGCGGACGAGACCGGCGAGATCTCCTACGACCCCGCGAACCACGACCTCATGGTCCGGTTGCGACAGTCCAAGGTGGACCGGATCGCGCAGTCCATCCCGCCCTTGCTGGTCGACGACCCGAGTGGCGCGGCGGGCGTCCTCGTGCTCGGCTGGGGATCGACCCACGGTGTCATCGACGCGGCCTGCCACCGCGTACGACGACGGGGTGTCCCCGTCGCGCAGGTGCACCTACGCCATCTGAATCCGTTCCCGTCAGACCTCGGGGATCTGCTCCACCGCTACGACCGGGTTGTCCTGCCGGAGCTGAATCTCGGCCAGTTGGCCCTGCTGCTCCGGGCCTGCTATCTGGTGGACGTCGTGAGCATCAACCAGGTCAACGGGATGCCCTTCCGCGCGGCTGATCTCGAAGAAGCGCTGTGGCACGTATTGCAAGGAGCCGGTACATGAGCATCGATCTGGGGAGTCCGGCGCTGTCCGGCGTACCCAAGACGGACGTTGCGCAGCGGCCCAAGGACTTCAAGACCGACCAGGAAGTCCGCTGGTGCCCGGGTTGCGGTGACTACGTGATCCTCGCTGCGGTGCAAGGGTTTCTGCCGGAACTGGGGCTGCGCCGCGAGAACATCGTGTTCGTCTCGGGCATCGGCTGCTCCAGCCGGTTCCCCTACTACCTCGACACCTACGGCATGCACTCGATCCACGGACGGGCGCCGGCCATCGCGACCGGGATCGCCACCGCCCGCGAGGACCTCTCGGTGTGGGTGGTCACCGGCGACGGCGACGCGCTGTCGATCGGCGGCAACCACCTGATCCACGCCCTGCGCCGCAACGTGAACCTCACGATCCTGCTGTTCAACAACCGGATCTACGGACTGACCAAGGGGCAGTACTCCCCCACCTCGGAGGCCGGCAAGGTCACCAAGTCGACCCCGATGGGCTCCGTCGACCACCCGTTCAACCCCGTCTCGCTCGCGCTCGGAGCCGAGGCGACCTTCGTGGCGCGCACCATCGACTCCGACCGCAAGCACCTCACGGCGGTCCTGGCCGCGGCGGCGGCCCACCGTGGCACGAGCCTGGTCGAGATCTACCAGAACTGCCCGATCTTCAACGACGGTGCGTTCGACGCGATCAAGGACCGCGACACCAAGGCCGACGCGATCATCCCGCTCGAGCTGGGCGAGCCGATCCGGTTCGGCGCCCCGGCCGAGGACGGCGGGGGCAGCCGAGGCCTGGCCCTCGACGCGCAGACGGGCGGCGTACGCGTGGTCGACGTGGCGGAGGTCGGGGTCGAGGCCCTCCTGGTCCACGATGCCACCCGCGACGACCCGACCACGGCGTTCGCGATCAGCCGGCTCACCGATGCGGGTTACCTGCGGCAGAGCCCGATCGGGATCTTCCGCCAGGTCGATCGACCGACCTACGACGACCAGGCGCGGGCCCAGCTGAGCACCGCCAGGACCGCCGCCCCGGGCGAGCAGGCCGACCGCCTGGGCGCCCTCATCGGGGGCGGCGACACCTGGACGGTGGTCTGACCGGGACGGTCAGCCGCGCGTGGTGGTGATCACGTAGATCCGGTTGGAGAACGAGGTCGCGTAGTTGCCGGTCTTCTGCGTCTTGGCGCGGTAGCGGACCACCCCGACGTCACGGCGGGGGGCGACCCGCGAGCGGTAGCGGCTCTCCCCGTTGGTCCGGACCTCGTTGTAGCGGGTCCAGTTCCCGTCGCCGAACTTGCGCTCGATGACCACGTCCCGCCGGACGTAGCGCGGACCGACCTTGCCGCTGATGCTGAACCTGCCGGCCCGCTTGTTGCCGCGCAGCGTGATGTTGCGGGTCGGCTTGGCGGCCGCCGTGGACACACCGGCCTGCTCACCGCTCGCGGCCGGCGCGGTGCGGGCGTCGTACGACGGGGTGGGCGCAGCGGTGGCC
>JACCZY010000288.1 GCA_013695685.1 Geodermatophilaceae bacterium
CTATATCGGCAACGGGCAGATCATCCATGCGCCGAACACCGGCAGCGTGGTGAGCATCCAGGACGCCTTCGCCAGCGGCTGGGATTACAGCCACGCACAGCGGATCGCGGTGCCGTAACGCAGCCAGTTCCCTGGCGAGCACGGCCTCGCCCGGGACATGGCTACTCTGCCGTTGTGCCTAGCCCCGCCACGCCCCGCCGTACCCGGTGGGCGACAGCGGTTGTGGCTGCCCTGACGCTGGCGGGCCTGCTCAACGGTGTGCCGCCGGTCGGCGCGGTATCGGCAACGGCGGGACCGGCAACGGCGGGACCGGCGGGTAGCCAGGGGCCGGTCGTCGCCCTCCGCGGGCGCTCCAGCCTGGTGCTATCGCACCCGGAGCACGCCGCGGCAGCCGCCGGATTGATCCACGAGGTGGACGATGCAGTCACCGCCGTCACGGCTGCATGGGGCACCGACTGGGCACAATCGGTCGTGGTGGTGATCCCCGGCTCGCAGCAGGAGATGTCCGCCCTGATCGGCGACGGGCTCGTGCTTGACCGGATAGCCGCGGTCGCCACCGCGGCGTCCAGCCAGGCGGGTCAGCGTGTCGTGGTCAATCCGGACAACCTCGATGAGCTGGGTCCCGAGGTCCGCCGCGTGGTGATCAGGCACGAGATCGCCCACCTGGCCGCACGGGGCGTGACGTCACCGGACACCCCGGCCTGGCTGGTGGAGGGCTTCGCCGACTATGTCGGCTATCTCGATAGCGGCATCCCGATCCGGTCGGCGGCAGGCGACCTCGCCAGGGCGGTCCAGCGCGATGACATGCCGGGCGACCTCCCGGACGCAGCCAGCTTCCACGGCAGCAGCCCACGGCTCGGACAGGCCTACCAAGAGGGCTGGCTGGCCTGCCTGCTCATCGCCGAGCGGGTCGGACCGGCCGGCCTGTTGCGGTTCTACCGCGTCGCGGCGGCCGGCCCGTTGGCGCTCGAGGCGGCGCTCGAGGACGTGCTCGGCACGACCTACCGGCAATTCGTCGAGGACTGGCGGGCTTACGTGGTCCAGCAGCTCGGGTGACCACGGGCAGCATGCGCACGTTGATCGTCACCAACGACTTTCCGCCACGGACTGGGGGCATCCAGACCTACGTCCACGCGCTGGCCTCGCGGCTGCCCGCCGACTCGGTCGTGGTCTACGCCTCGGATTACCCCGGCGCTGCCGAGTACGACGCGGGTGCCCTGTTCCCGGTTGTCCGTGACCGCAGCCGGATGCTGCTGCCGACGGCCGCCGTCGGTCGTCGGGCCGCCGAGATCGTCCGGTCCGAGGGATGCACGAGCGTCTGGTACGGCGCCGCCGCTCCGCTGGGACTGCTCACCGGTGCACTGCGCCGAGCCGGCGTGAGCCGCTTCGTCGCCTCCACACACGGGCACGAGACGGGCTGGGCGGCGCTGCCGGCGGCGCGCTCGCTGCTACGCCGGATCAGCCGCGACGTGGACGTACTGACCTACATCACCGAGTTCACCAGGCGTGGCCTCGCACCGGTGGCAGCGCCGGGTACCCACCTGGTCAGGCTGCCGCCCGGGGTGGACACCGACCTGTTTCACCCGGGGGTGGATGGGTCCGGCGTACGAGCGGCGCTTGGACTCGACGGCCGGCCGACGGTGGTGTGCGTGTCCCGGCTGGTCCGGCGCAAGGGGCAGGACGCGCTGATTTCCGCGCTCGCACTCGTCCGCTCCGCGGTCCCCGACGTCGCGCTGCTCCTCGTCGGCGGGGGTCCGGACCGCGCCCGGTTGCAGCGGCTGGCGGTGCGCGCCGGTGTTGCCGATGCGGTGCGCTTCAGCGGGGAGGTTCCGTGGCCGCAGCTGCCCTCGTACTACGCCGCGGGGGACGTCTTCGCCATGCCGTGCCGAACCCGCCGGGCCGGTCTGGACGTCGAAGGGCTCGGGATGGTGTATCTGGAGGCTTCCGCGATCGGGCTACCGGTGGTTGCCGGCAACTCCGGCGGCGCCCCCGAGGCAGTGCAGGACGGGCGGACCGGCTACGTCGTGCACGATCCGCAGTCGCCGCCAGCTATCGCCCGCCGACTGGTCCCGTTGCTGAACGACCCCTCCCGCGCGGCCGGCCTTGGCGCGGCCGGTCGCGAGTGGGTGCTGCGGGAGTGGCGCTGGGACCTGCTCGCCGGCCGGCTGGGGGGCCTGCTCCGCGGCTGAGCTGGGCGCTTCAGCGGGCGTACAGGGCGCTGACGTCGTCGGCGTACTGCTTGAGTACGACGTTGCGCTTCACGCTCATCTTCGGCGTCAGCTCCCCACCTTCCTGGGTGAAGTCGACGGGCAGGATCCGGAACTTCTTGATCGCCTCGGCCGATGACACTGCCCGGTTGGCCTCGTCCACCGCGGCTTGGATGTCGGCGCGCAGATCGGGATCCTCGGCGAGGTCGCCGACTGTTGCGTCCTCCTCCTTGCTGTGCGCGGCCTTCCACGGCCCGAACGCGTCGGGGTCGATCGTGACCAGGCAGGCGATGAACGGTTGCTGATCGCCGACAGCCATGCACTGGCTCACCAGCGGGTGCGAGCGCAGCCGGTCCTCGAGCACGGAGGGGGCCACGTTCTTGCCGCCTGCGGTGACAATGATCTCCTTCTTGCGGCCGGTGATCCGCAGGAAGCCGTCATCGTCGAGTTCGCCGAGGTCGCCGGAGGATAACCAGCCGTCAGCCGAGATCACCTCGCGAGTGGCGGTGTCGTTCTTCCAGTAGCCGCGCATGATGTGCGGCCCCTTGAGCAGGATCTCGCCGTCGTCGGCGATCCGTACCGAGACTCCCGGCAGCGGCTTGCCCACCGTTCCGATCTTGATCGCCTCACGAAGGTTGACAGTCGAGGCGGCCGAGGTCTCCGTCAGGCCGTAGCCCTCGTAGATGGTCAGCCCGATCCCCCGGAAGAAGTGCCCGAGGCGGGCACCCAGCGGGGCTCCGCCGGAAACCGCGGAATGGCACTGGCCGCCCAACGCCGCGCGCAGCTTGGAGTAGACGAGCTTGTCGAACAGCGTGTGCTTGACCTTCAGCGCGAGGCCTGGTCCGCCGCTGTCCAAGGCCTCGGAATGGGCGATCGCGGTGTCCTCGGCAGCGTCGAAGATCTTGCCCTTGCCGGCGGCGTGCGCCTTCTGCTTGGAGGCGTTGTAGACCTTCTCGAACACGCGGGGAACCGAGAGCAGGAACGTCGGCTTGAAGCCCGCGAGGTCCGCGAGCAGGTTCTTGACGTCGGCGGCGTGGCCCAACCGCGCACCGGTCTGTACGGCGCCGCACTGGATCAGCCGGGCGAAGACGTGGGCAAGCGGCAGGAACAGCAGCGTCGATCCCTGCTTGTTGAACAACGCGGTCAGGCCGGGAATCGCGTTGCCGATGTCGAAGAGCATGTTGCCGTGCGTCAGCTCGCAGCCCTTGGGCCGGCCCGTCGTGCCGCTGGTGTAGATGATGCTGCAGAGGCTGTCGGCGTTCGTTGCCTGACGCCGCTCGCCGACCGCGTCGTCGCCCACCTCCGCCCCGGCAGTACGCAGCTGGTCCAGTCCGCCCCCGTCGATCTGCCATAGCTGTTGCAGCTCGGGGGCGTCCGGGCGAGCACCGTCTGCCAGTTCCTGGTGCTGACCGGTCTCGACCACGGCGGCCACTGCCCCTGAGTCGCTGAGGATCCACTGCACCTGCTCGGCGCTGGAGGTCTCGTAGATGGGGACCGTGATGGCGCCGGCGGTCCAGATCGCGTAGTCGACGAGGGTCCACTCGTAACGGGTCTTGCTCATCAGCGCCACCCGGTCACCGACGTCGATGCCTGCGGCGATGAGGCCCTTGGCCAGGGCCGTCACGTCGTCGGCGAAGTCCTTGGCGGTGACGTCTGCCCAGATGCCGTCGCGGCGTACCGAGAAGGCTGCATGGCCAGGGTCGGAGGCGGCGTTGTCGAACACCGGATCGCTCAGGTTGGCCTCGTTCGGGATGGTGACGACGGCCGGGACGGCAAGCTCGCGCACGGTGACCTCTCTCATTGTTGAGCCG
Source organism: Geodermatophilaceae bacterium (assembly GCA_013695685.1). GTDB lineage: Bacteria > Actinomycetota > Actinomycetes > Mycobacteriales > Geodermatophilaceae > JACCTY01. Next base: position 4,019 of record JACCZY010000288.1, read on the forward strand.
AGTAACCGCTGAATCTAGCGTTTCTCTGCGGAGGAGGGGAGTCGGCGCGGGGTCGGTGCGGTGGTCGCCCGTGCTGAGATGGCCTGGTGCCCCGCATCGACCTGATCGACGAGACGTTCGTCGTCGCGCCCGCCACGCGAGTCGCCGAACAGATCCGGAACCCGCGCTGCTGGCGATCCTGGTGGCCCGATCTGCGACTCACGACCTACCAGGATCGCGCCGATGCCGGGGTCCGGTGGAACGTCACCGGAGCGCTGGTCGGCAGCATGGAGGTCTGGATCGAGCCGTGGGGCGACGGGGTGATCCTCCACTATTACCTGCGGGCTGACCCGGTCGGTCCCAGGCAGCAACGCAGCGACCGGGACGAGGTGAGGGCCCGCGCCATTCGGGCGAAGGAGATCTTCTGGCGGCTCAAGGACGATCTGGAGGGTGACCGCCCGCCCGGCTGCGGGCGTGCCGGGTACGGTGCCTCCATGCCGGACCAGTCGACCCAGTCGATCACCATCGAGGCGACGCCCGGGCGGATCATGGACGTCATCGCGGACTTCCCGGCGTATCCCGAGTGGGCCGGCGCCGTGCAGCGCTGCGAGGTGCTCGACGCCGCCGCTGACGGCCGGGCCCGGCAGGTGCGGTTCCTGCTCGACGCCGGAGTGGTCAAGGACGACTACGTCCTGGAGTACGACTGGGCAGCCGACGACTCCCGGGTCGACTGGCACCTGGTCCGCGGGCAGATGCAGAAGTCGCAGACCGGCTCCTACGAGCTGCGGCAGCAGGGGGACTCGACCGAGGTGACCTACACCCTCGCCGTCGACTTGAGCATCCCGATGCTGGGGATGTTCAAGCGCAAGGCCGAGAAGGTCATCATGGATACCGCACTCCGGGAGCTGAAGAAGCGGGTTGAAGGGTAGCCACGTGCGGCTGATCCTCATCACCGGCAAGGGCGGCGTCGGCAAGACCACGATGGCGGCGGCGAGCGCCGCACTCACCGCCGGTCAGGGGCAGAAGGTGCTGCTCGTGTCCACCGACCGCGCGCACTCCCTCGCCGATGCCCTGGATACACCTCTGGGCTCCGAGCCGGTGGAGATCGATGCGGGCCTGTCGGCGCTGCAGGTCGACACCCAGGCCTCGTTTCAGCAGAGCTGGGCGGTCCTGCGGCGCTACCTGGTCGACCTGCTCGGCAGCGGCGGCGTCGATGCAATGGCCGCCGAGGAGCTCACGGTCCTGCCCGGTGCAGAGGAGATCCTGGCGTTGCTGGCGGTTCGCGACCAGGCAGCGAGCGGCCGGTGGGATGTCGTCATCGTGGATTGTGCCCCGACCGCCGAGACGCTGCGGCTGCTCGCCCTGCCCCGTGCCCTGTCGTGGTACATGGAGCGGATCCTGCCCACCCATCGGCGGATGGTGCGCGGGCTGGGCCCGCTGCTCGGCGGTGTCACGCTGCCCGGTGACGGCGTCACGGAGGCCGTGACGCAGCTGCACGCCGAGCTGCTCGGCGTACAGGCCCTTCTCGACGACCACGGAACCTCGGTGCGCCTCGTGCTCACGGCCGAGGCGGTGGTATTGGCCGAGGCGAGGCGAACCGCGACGTCCCTGGTGCTGTTCGGTCACCGGCTGGACTCGGTGATCGTCAACCGGCTCATCCCCGGCGGCGGTGACGCCTGGCGGGAGGCCTGGGCCGCCGCGCAGGCCGCCCAGCTGACCGAGGTGGAGGCTTCCTTTCCCGGCCTGCCCGTCCGCCGCGCTGCGTACCTGGCGGCTGAGCCGGTCGGCCTGCCGGCACTGGCCGCGATCGGCGCCGACCTCTACCGCAACGGCGATCCGCTGGCGCCGCCGCCGCCGAGCGTCGCGCTCGACGTACGCCGTACGCCCGACCAGGACGGCGAGCGGTTCGAGCTCTTCCTGCCCCTGCCGCACGCCGAGCGGGAGGCGGTGCAGCTGGCCCGCAGCGGCGACGAGCTTGTGCTGACAGTCGGCGGCTACCGCCGGCTGCTCGCCCTGCCCGGTGTCCTTCGCCGCTGCCGTGTCACCGGGTCCGACCTCGCCGGCGGGCGGCTGCGTGTGGTGTTTCGCCCTGACCCGGATCTGTGGCCCACCTCATGACCGGGCACGGCACCCTGGCCGAGGAGGCTCGCCGGCTCGCCGAGGCGTTCTCGGACTGGAGCCACGACCACCCCGTCGGGCTTGCCGCGGACGAGGGTACGCCGGAGACCTGCCGCTACTGCCCGCTGTGCCAGCTGATCGCCGTCGTACGGGGACAGCGCCCCGAGGTGACTGCGCGACTGGCGGAGTCGGGGGCGGCCTTCTTGGACGCGCTGCGGTCGCTCGTGACACCTCCCGACGGCGGCCGCGCTGAGGAGGCTTCGCCGCCCACTGTGCAGCACATCGATGTCGACTGAGCCCAGCGTGGCCGGGCTGGCCATCGGAGTGGACATCGGCGGCAGCAAGGCGGCGGCAGGCGTCGTGGACGCGTGCGGCCGGGTAGTCGAGTGTGTTCAGCGTCCGACGCCGCACATGGATGCGGCATTGACCGAGGACGTGATCGCCGATCTCGTTCGCGACCTCGCGGGCCGGTACGACATCGAGGCGGTGGGTGTCGGTGCGGCCGGCTGGGTCGCCGCGGACCGGGCGACCGTGCTGTTCTCGCCGCACCTGGCCTGGCGCGACGAGCCGCTCCGCGAGGCCCTGCGAGCTCGCCTCGGCATGCCGATCTGGATCGAGAACGACGCCAATGCGGCGGCGTGGGCCGAGTACCGCTTCGGTGCCGCCCGCGGTGAGCCGGTGGTCCTGTGCGTCACGCTCGGGACCGGAATCGGCGGCGGGCTGATCCTGTCCGGTTCGCTGTTCCGCGGCGCGTTCGGGGTGGCCGGTGAATGGGGTCACATGCGGGTGGTCCCCGGTGGTCGCCGCTGCGCCTGCGGCAACCGCGGGTGCTGGGAGCAGTACGCCAGCGGCCGTGCCCTGGCCCACGACGCCCGCGAACTCGCCGAGAGCTCCCCGTTCGCCGCCCGCCGGCTGATCGAACTCGCCGGGCACCCTCGCGCGCTGGAGGGTATCCACGTGACCACCGCTGCCCGAGAAGGCGATCCCGCCGCGCTGGAACTCGTCGCCGAGGCCGGAGCCTGGCTGGGCCAGGGCATCGCGGACCTCGCCGCCATCCTGGACCCCGCCGTGGTCGTGGTGGGTGGCGGAGTGTCCGAGGTCGGCGACCTGTTGCTGGGCCCGGCGCGGGAGCGGTACGCCGCCGTACTGGCCGGGCGGGGCTTTCGTCCCGAGCTGGTGATCCGGGCGGCCGAGCTGGGGGCCGCGGCCGGGTTGGTCGGAGCCGCCGACCTCGCCCGCCGCTCCGCCGCCGAGTCCTCATGATCATGGGGTTTGACCGGTCAGGACCGGCCAAACCCCATGATCACGCCGGCGGCGTGTAGTCCGGCACGAGCTCGCGTACGAGTTGTTCCAGAAACAGCCCGATGTCGGTGACGATGCCCACCGCCTGCGCGCTGCCGCGATCGGCGAGCTTGGTGACGGTGGCCGGGTTGATGTCGACGCAGACCAGCGGGATCGCCGCCGGCAGGATGTTCCCGGTAGCGATCGAGTGCAGCATGGTGGCGACCATGATCGCGAAGCCGACGCCGGCCAGTCCCGCCCGCATCGCCCGCTGTCCCTCGATGACGTCGGTGTAGACGTCGGGCAGCGGGCCGTCGTCGCGCACGGAGCCGACCAGGACGAACGGCTTGCCGGCCCTGACCATCGCGTGCATCACGCCGCCGGTCAGCACCCCCTGCTCGACGGCCGCGGCGATCGAGCCGCAGCCGCGGATGGTGTTGATGGCCCGGATGTGGTGCTCGTGCCCGTGCGGCACACCCGAGCCCTTCGCCAGGTCCACGCCCAGCGACGTACCGAATAGGGCGGACTCGATGTCGTGGGTGGCCAGGGCGTTGCCGGCGAAGAGCACGTCGACGTACCCGGCCTCGACGAGGGCCACCATCGCCGGCGCAGCGCCGGTGTGCACGATCGCCGGCCCGCCGACCCACAGCACCTTGCGACCGGCGGCCTTGATGTCGCGCATCTGGGCGGCGATCTGCCGGACCAGCAGCGCCTGCGGCTTCTCGCTGGAGACCGCCGAGGACATGAACCCGAACGAGTCGCCGGCGGCCGCCACCTCGGGCAGCGTCACCCGTACGCCGGTGGCTCCGCACACGATATCGACGCCGGCCGGCACATCGGAGACCGGGATGGTGCGCACGGTGCCGTTCTCGACGACCAGTCCGCAGTCCATCTCCGGGTTCTGCACGGGCAGCCAGTGCCCGGACAGGCGGACCTCGGTGGCCAAATTGGTGGTGGAGTAGAAGTCCGGCGGGAAGACCCCGTCGGCGGGAGCCGGGGTGATGCGGGCGTCGCCGGGGTCGGCCATGTTCGCACCGTGGATCTGAATCCGCATGAGGATCCGCTGCAGGCGCTCGTCGTCGTCGGCAGTGATCTCCATGCGCACGTAGGACTCGTCGTCGTGCTGTCGCCCCAGATCGATGCGGGCGATCCGGTAGTCACCGCCGTACTCGCGGACGTCGTCGAGGATGCGGGCCAGCACGCCGCTGTCCATGACGTGGCCGGTGACCTCGACGGTCTCGGTGAGCTGCACTGCAACCTCTCCTTCGCCGCACTGCGTGCCGACGGCAGGGTAGACGACCTTCGAAGGAAGGGTCAGACCACGGCACCGTCGTCGGGATCCTCGCCGGGTACCGGCCGTTCCCGCATCCGGTACACGAGCATCCCCACACCGGCCACGATCCCGACGACTCCGAGGATGAGGCTCACGTCGGCGCCCAGATCGAGAGCGCCGGGAGCAACGAGGAACATGGCGCCCGCGGCGATCAGGGCGAGCGCGTACAGCGTGGCCCGCTGCAGGTGCGGGACCGGCGGCGGGGGTGGCGGCAGGTAGTGGTCGTCGGGGTTGCCGGCCCGGGGGTCGGCTGCGCGCTCCCGCCGGGTCCGCGGCCCGTCCGAGCCGGTCGGCTCCGGTTCGGTCCTCGGCTCATCCCGTTCGGTGACGTGATCGGTGTCTTCGTGCACAGGCCAGGGAGGCACCGGTGCGTCACTCGCCCGGTCGTAGTCGGCGACGATCTGCGCCCAGATCGTCTTCTCGTCGAGCCCGCGCACGTCACTGGCGTCACCGCGTCCCGACCGCCCGGTCACTGGCTGTGGAGGGTCGGGCGGGTCGTCGTCGGAGTGCTCGACGATGAGGGAATGGGCGTCGGGCCGGGCGGCCCGGTCGACCCACAACCGGTCGCTCGGGGGACTGGGCAGGGACACCGCCCTTGTGTAGCTGTCGACGTCGGAGGTCGGCTCGAGGTACGCAGCGATTCCCGCTTCCCGGAGCAGGTCGAGCAGGTGTTCTCCGACCCGCGGATCGACGTCGCGCAAGGGCACGAACGACGAGGCGTCCAGGCCGTTGTCGCGCCGACCCCGTCGGGATCCGCTGGTCATGGCCGGTCCGCGGTCCGACGGCTGCGGGCGCGGATCCACGCCGTACTGCCGGCGAAGATTGCGGGGGCGTCGTTGTCGAGGGTCGCGACGTGATAGCTGTCCCCGAGCACATGCTCCTCGACGTCATCGCTTCGCACCCCCTCGAGCAGCAGCCGGCCGGACAGCGGTTCGACCACGTGGTCCTCGCTGCTGCGAAACAACAGGATGGGCTGGTCCACCCGGGCCAGGTCCGCGCGGGTAGTCGCCCAGAACTGCTGCAGCGACAGGGTGGCCTTCAGCGGCAGGCGGTCGTAGGCGACTTCCCGACTTCGCGGCTTCTTGATGTCGTTGGCGACACCCGGCCGGGAAGCGAGCACCCTGCTGAGCACCGGGAGCAGCTTGACGTCCCACCGGTCGGTGCCCAGGGACGGGTTGACCAGGATCAGGCCCGCCACCGCCGCGCCGTGCTGCTCGGCCAACCGGATCGCCAGCGTCCCTCCCATGGACAGCCCGCCGAGGAACACCTCGTCGCAGCGGGCACGAAGCGCCGCCAGCGCGCGGTCGACCTCGGCGTACCAGTCCGGCCACCTGGTGTCGTTCATGTCCTGCCATCGGGTGCCGTGCCCGGGCAGTCTCGGGCAGGCTACGGAGAAACCGTCAGCGGCGAGGTGATCGCCCCACGGCCGCAGGCTCTGCGGACTGCCGGTGAACCCGTGGCAGAGCAGCACGCCAACCGGGCCGCCCTCGTGCTGGAAGGGTTCGGCTCCGGGCATGAGGGGCATGCCGGCAATGCTCCCACGTCCTGGGGCCGGCTCGCGGGGTGTCAGGACCGGCCAACGTTGTGTGCGACGCGTCGGCCTCTCTAGTGTGAGCTGACACGAAGGGAAGGTGCACCGCCGGTGTTCTACTGGGTCCTCAAGGCGATCCTGACGCCGATCTTGCGCACGCTCTTCCGCCCCAAGGTCGAGGGGCTGGAGAACATCCCGGAGAAGGGCGCGGCCATCCTCGCGCCGAGCCACATGGCCTTCTGCGACTCGGTGTTCCTCCCCCTGATGGTGCCCCGCAGGGTGACCTTCCTGGCCAAGCAGGAGTACTTCACCGGCAAGGGCCTCAAGGGCTACGTCACCCGCGCCTTCATGCGCGGCATCGGGATGGTCCCGATCGACCGGACCAGCGGCTCGGCGGCCAAGGCCGCGATGGAGACCGGAGTCCGCATCCTCGCCGAGGGCAAGCTGCTCGGCGTCTACCCCGAGGGCACCCGCAGCCCGGACGGCCGGCTGTACCGCGGCAAGACCGGCGTGGCACGGATGGCCCTGGACGCCCGCGTCCCCGTCATCCCGGTGGTGCTGAGCGGCACTGACAAGGTGCAGCCTGCCGGCCGGATCATTCCGCGAATTCACCGGATCAGGATCCGGATCGGTGCCCCGCTGGACTTCAGCCGGTACGACGGCATGTCCGGCGACCGGTTCGTCGAACGCTCGATGACGGACGAGATCATGTCCGAGCTGATGATGCTGTCCGGGCAGGAGTACGTCGACATGTACGCCGCCAAGGTCAAGCTGGTGATGGACAAGACCGGGTCGTCGGCGCCCGAGGCAGTGGCGAAGATGCGCGACCGCACCCGCCTGGCGGCGTGAACCGCCGTTTGCTGCTTCGCGGTGAGTCCTTCGTTGCCCGAAAGCGGGCTTTGCTGTCCTAGCGGCTATCGTCGGCCCGCCCGACCGTGCTTGACCATCGAGGCGTGCTGCCAAGGTCACCGCGATAGCGACGGTGCTTGGCGGTTGCGGAGGCGGCAATGCAGGTATTCGAGGACGATCTTGCTGTGGTCGATCAAGCCAAGGCGTACCAGATCGACGACGTGCTGTTGGTGCTGGTGAACGGCATGAAGCCGTCAGCCTGTCACGAGGTGTCTCTCGAACGCAGCCTGCTCGACGTGGAGCCCCCGGCGTTCATCGCTCGAGTAGCGTTGGACCCCAGACGCCGTTGCGTGCCGGATCCACTGCCCGCACCCTTCGAGGTGCAAGCAGCGTTCCGGATCGGAGGAGTCCGCCCTGAGGTCATCGTCCACCACAGCGGTGGACCGTTGACGGTCCAGGTGGAAAGCGTCGATCCACCGGCTGACAGCGGGGCCCCCGGCGCGTCGCGAGCCGCGGCGGGCGGCACGTCGATACTCGAGCCGGCGGGGCCCTCAGAGGCCGTGGGGTACTCCCGCTCCTACGACCTGGC
>JACCZY010000013.1 GCA_013695685.1 Geodermatophilaceae bacterium
TGGACCAGCAGGGTCGGCCCGCCGTAGGAGAACGCGGCGTTGATCTTGGTGGTGCCGTAGCCCGGCACGGGGACGTAGGAGTCGCGCGGTATCGAAATGGCGAAAGCAGACTCGCGGTCCCCGGCAAGCTGCAGCAACATCAGTACGTCGGAGCGTTGTGAGCCGGGCTCCGCGGTAGCACCGTCACCGGTCGTCGGGCCGTCGGCGCGGGCGTCACTGCCGACAAGCAGGAACGTGAGCGGGATGCCGTCAGTGCCTGGCGCCGGGGGCGGCTTCGTGGGCCGATCGGTCTCCTCCAGGGCGGAGAACACGTTGGGGATGCGTTCGACGTTGCCGCCGTACCGGTCGGTCACGTACCAGCCGAAGCCGAAGGCGATCAGCCCGAGCACGAGGCCGGAGGCAACCAGGACCACCAGCACCCGACGCAGCCGGGGGCGGCGACGCGGCTCGTCGCCGTCGTCGTCGTACAGGTCGAGCTCCTCCTGCTCGGCACCGTCGTCGTCAGCACCGTCGTCGGCACGGTATCTGCTCATGGCTGGCTCGGGTGGCTCATGGATGACGCTGCCTGTCGAATGCGTACTGGTCGGCGGTAGGGGGCCGGTAGCCCCCGCTTGGGCAAGATCGTACCCGGACGGTCGTGCGGCCGGTGTCGATCGCCCTTGCCCTCAGTGCATGAGACCTAGCGGTGAGTAGCGATGGCTCGGGAACACCGGATCGATCGACCCCAGTCCGAGCTGCGCCTTGCTGACCTCGAAGAGAACGTCGCGGTAGTCGTTGACCCCAGCCAGGTCACCGTCCACCAGCGCCGAGGGACCGAGCCCGGGCCAGCCGCCGTAGACGCTGCCGCCGGCCACGGACCCGCCGAGCACCATCATCGCGTTGCCGTGGCCGTGATCGGTGCCGCCGCTGCCGTTCTCAGCCACCCGCCTACCGAACTCCGACATCGTCAGCACAGTGACCTGTCCCAGCCGGCTTCCTAGGTCGGCGGCGAACGCGGCCAGCGTCGCCCCGAGCTCGGTCAGATGGTCGGTCATGTCCCCACCCTGGGCGGGACCGGCGTTGCTGTGGATGTCCCAGCCCCCTACATCCACGGTCGCGACCCGCAGTCCGGTCCCCGACTTGATCAGCCGCGCCACGTCGGACATCGCCGAGGCGAAGTAGCCCGCCGGATACTGCGCCGCCGGCTTGTACCGCGTCTCCTGCAGCGCCGTTGCCTCCCCGAGCAGCTGCAACGCCACCGGCACCTGCTCCGTCGCCAGCAGGTCCAGCCCGGTATAGAGCTCACCCAGTGCCGCGAGGACCTTCTCGGTACGCCGGTAGAGCACTATCGAGTCCACGCCACGCAGGCTCACCACGCCGGAGCTGCCGGCGAGGGACATCGGCGAGCTGACACTCTCGCTGGTGGCGCGGAACGTCGTACCGGGTCCGGACTCCGCCAATGCCCGAGCCAGCCAGCCCGTCCGTGCCTCGCCGCTCTCGACACCGCGCTCGACCTGGTCCATGGCCTGGAAGTGGCTGCGGGTGATGTGCGGCCCGCCCACCGCATGCACGAACGCGAGCTGTCGCGACCCCCAGTAGCTGTGCAGCGGGGCGAGGGCGGGGTGCAGGCCGAAGCGACGATCCAGCGGCAACAGCAGGCTGTCGGGAACGCCGATGCCCGGCCGGGCCGCCGCGTAGTCGGGATCACCGGCCGGGACGACGGCGGCCAGGCCGTCGAACCCGCCGCGGAGGAACACCAGGACCAGCGCACGACCGTTGCCCGTTCCCGGCACGGCGTAGGCGTAGCGGGTCGTCACCAGTTGTGAGCCCAGCGCCGCGGCAGCCGCCATCCCGGCTCCGGCGAGGAACTTGCGCCTGGTGAAGCCGCCGCTCCACTGCTCGCGCTGCCGGGACCGCTCGGCGGCGAGCTGCTCGGTGGCAGCCAGAGCCCGGGCCCGCGCCGACAACTGGCCGGCCGTGTGCGGTGTCATCGGAGCAGGTGGTACGGCGAGTCGAGGATGAGCGCGACCAGATCCGGTAGCGAGCCGGTCACCGACGCCTCGTCGTACGGCGCTGCCTCATCGGCGTCCAGGAAGGTGAGCAGAGCAGAGCGGTGGACCGGCTGGAAGGCTTGGCCGGTCAATGCCGTGCACAACTCGTCCACCAGCTCGCCCATGGTGGCCGGGTCGACCTGCTCCGCGAGGGTGACCAGCGACGGGTAGTCAAGACCGTCGAAGTACGCGCTGGTCAACAGGCGGTGCACGTTCCAGCGGCCCAGCACGGCCGATGTGGACAGCCACGCGGAGGCGACGTCGGGGTACCCCGTCGGCGGGTCGGCTCCGAGCGGCGCCTGGCCGAGGACGCGGGTGCGCTCCACCAGTACGGCGATACCGCCGGTCCGGTCTGCCGGCGGCGGACCGATGCCGAGCGCGCGCACGCTCGCGACGACGTCCTCGAGCGGTCGCCGAACCTTCTGCCCCGACGAGGCAGCGAACTCCGGCGAGGCGAACAGCGTCCGGAGCCACGGCACGATGGCGGTCCCGCCGGACCGAAAGCTCGCCGCCAGGCTGTCGACGAGGGAATCCGGCGGGTCGTCGGAGACGAAGCGCACTGCCAGCTTGCGGCTCAGGTGCCGCGCCGTCTGCTGGTGGTGAGCGAGGTAGCGCAGGTAGTCCATCCCGACGGCGAGGCCCTCGGCGGGGTTGGAGTTGCCGTCGGACCAGGACATGACCTGCAGCGGACCGACGTAATGCGCATCGGCGCTGAACGCGAAGGTGCCGTCGTCGGCGACTCCCCATCCGGTCATGACGTAGGCGCTGTCGCGAACGTCGTCCTCGGTGTAGCCGGCCTCGACGCCCACAGTGTGCAGCTCCAGCAGCTCACGGCCGTAGTTCTCGTTCGGGTCGTCACCGCGGGAGTCGACGTTGCTCAGGTGGATCAGCATCGCCGGGCTCTGGGCGTCGGCAAGCAGGAGTTCATCGAAGGTGCCGAGCGCGTGCCGCCGGATGACTGCAGCGTCCTCGACGGGCTTGGTCGCGAACGTCGGCCCCAGCGGCGTGGTGACGTTGAAGTGGTTGCTCCAGAAGTCGACCATGACCTCGAGCAGGTGTCGCCGGCTCCAGATCTGGCGGGCCAGGGTCAGCTCGACGAGCTGATTGACGGCGAGCCGGCGGTCGCCGCCTTCTCCGAGTGCGGCCTGCAGCTGCGCTGCGGACTTGCCGAGCAACGGGTACGCGCCAAGCAGCGCATCGATCTCCGGATCGTCGATGCCGCCGGGATCCAGCTGGCGCTCGAGCCACTCCTCTGGTCCCTGCTCGACGATCTCCGACAGCAGCCCGGGTGTGAGGCCGAAGCTCGCCCGTCGTGCCAGCTGCAGCGGCATGTCCGCGGCCAACAGCGCCGTGCTCGACGGCGGGACCGGTCCCGCCTGGGATCTGGAGTTGACGGCCGCCACGGCGACGGCCACACCGCCACCCACGGCCGCGACCCCGAGCGTCCCCAGCGCCTGCCGGCGGGTCAGCGTCGGCTGCGGCTCTGGCTGAGCGGTCGGCTCGGACTCGACGTTCGGCATCTTCCCCGCAGTTGTGCGTGTGCTTTGCTGGTGGTCGAATCCATCTTCACACGGTTTGCCAACGGACGCGGCGGTCAGCCGCCCTGCGGGTAGCGTGCGTCCGCCGGCATGTGCTGCCCGCCTGACCTGATGAGGTGATCGCGTGTCGGTACGCCGACGCTCCGCTGCGGGATCTCTCGTGGCCTTGCTCGTCGCGGCGCTGCCCGCCCTGGCCACGCCGGCGGGGGCCGCTCCGTCGCCGACCACGCCGTCCGGGGCCGCGTCAGCGGGCATCGCTCCGGACGCGGCAGCCGTCGCGAACATCGCCGTACCGGCCCCTGAGTGGGGTGCCCTCTTCGAGCGGCGGTCGGGATGGACAGGGGCCGACGGCATCTACTCGATCCCGCTGTCCGGAAACGAGCGGCCCGGCAGCGGTGCGGCGACAAGGACGTTCTTCACGTTCAGCGACACGTTCATCGGGCAGGTGAACGCCGCCGGCGAGCGGGTGAGCGGCGCCACCCTCGTCAACAACACCAACGCGTTACTCGCCGGCAGTGACCCCGACCCCGCGGAGATCGACTTTTTCTGGCGGACGAGTGCGAGCGGATCCCCGATGGCGCAGGTCATACCGCAACCGCCGACCGGCACCAGGACATGGTTCTGGCCGAACGACGGCATCGTGGTCGACGGTCGGCTGTACCTGTTCAGCCTGCGGATGAAGGAAGGCGGAGACCCGGTATTCATCTTCGCGGTGGACGGGGTGTCCCTGCTGCGTACGGCGAGCGCTGCACCGCCGTTCGGCACTTACCAGCAGACCGATGCGCCGCTGTACCTGCCGCCGGCCGGGTCGAGGGGCGAGACGACGTACGGCATGGCGGTGCTGCCGAATACGCAGGCGGCCGGCGCGCCCCAGGCGGACGGCTACCTCTACGTGTACGGCGTCCGGAACGACAGCAACAACAAGAAGCTGGTCGTCGCCCGGGTGCTGCCTGGCCAGATCGCGAACTTCTCGGCGTACCGGTTCTGGAGCAGCGGCACCTGGTCGACGTCGATCGCCGCGGCGACCCCTGTGACAGGCCGGATCTCCTCGGAGTTCAGCGTCTCGCCGCTGCCGGACGGCCGCTACATCCTGGTCTTCCAGCTCGACACGTTAAGCAACAAGGTGGCGGTCCGGTACGCCGACACGCCGGTCGGCCCGTGGAGCGACTTCACAGTCGTCTACACCGCGCCGGAGAGCGGGATCTCGCCGAACACCTACACCTACAACGCCAAGGCGCACCCCCACCTGTCGACGCCCGACCGGTTGCTGATCAGCTACAACGTGAACATCTTCGACTTCTTCGAGCACTTCAGCAACGCCGACATCTACCGGCCGCGGTTCATCTGGCTGCCGCAGAGCTAGGAGGCATCCGCATTGGACGTGACGTTGTGGGTGGTAGCCGGCTTGCTGGCCGCTGCGTTCCTGTCAGCCGGTGCGCTCAAGCTGTCCCAGCCCAGGCAGGCATTGGCCACCTCGGGGCAGGGCTGGGTCGAGGACTTCTCCGCCGGGCAGGTCAAGGTGATCGGGACGTTGGAGGTGCTTGCCGCGATCGGCTTGATCCTGCCCGCCGTGCTGGGGCTCGCGCCGATCGTGGTGCCGCTGACAGCCACCGGGCTCGTGTTGTTGATGGTCGGCGCCATGCTGACGCATGCTCGCCGGGACGAACGCTCGCACATGGGCGTGAACGTGGTTCTCGCGACCATGGCCGTGTTCGTCGCCTGGGGCCGCTTCGGGCCGTACCCCCTCTGATGCCGGCACCCCTGCGGATCACGACGGCCGAAGTCGTGTTGCCCTGCGACGAGATCGAGCCGTCGGTGGACTTCTTTACCGAACGCTTGGGGTTCGGGCTCGACATGATCATGCCGGCCGACGATCCCGCTGTCGCGGTGCTGTCCGGGTACGGCGTACGGATTCGGCTGGTACGCGACGGGCCCGGGGACCCGGGTGTCCTGCGGCTGTGCGGCGAGGGCATCGATGCGGAGGAGTTGACAGCGCCGAACGGCACCCGCATCGAGTTCGTCGATGCATCGGCGCCGCTCGTGGTGCCGGAGTCGCCGCCGCTGTTCGAACTGTCCCGACCCGACGGGGGTGCCGGTGAGGTGGGCCGGGCCGGAATGCACTACCGGGATCTGCTGCCCACCCGGCAGGGCGGCCGGTTCATCGCCTCGCACATCCTCATCCCTGAGGGCGGACCCGTTCCGGACTACGTCCATCACCACCGGATCCGCTTCCAGCTGATCTACTGTGCGGCCGGTTGGGTGCGGGTCGTCTACGAGGACCAGGGGCCACCGTTCGTGCTCCAAGCCGGAGACTGCGTGCTGCAGCCCCCGCACATCAGGCACCGGGTTCTGGAGAGTTCGCCCGGCCTGGAAGTGATCGAGATCGGCTGTCCGGCCGAGCACGAGACAGGCGTCGATCACGACATGGCGCTGCCGACGCCGGACGCCCGGCCGGAGCGGAGCTTCGGCGGTCAACGCTTCGTGCTGCACCGGGCGGCGGCGGCGCAGTGGCAGCCGTGGCGGCTGGCCGGCTTCGAGTGCCGGGACACTGGCATCGGTGCGGCGACCGACCGCCTCGCCGGCGCCCGGGTCGTGCGGGCCGGCGCGGACGCCGCAGCTGGGCTGGTGAGCCACGACGGCGAGCTGCAATTCTGGTACGTGCTGTCCGGCAGCGCCACCCTGATCCTCGACGGCCGGACCGAGGAAAGGCTGGCGAAGGGCGTGGCGGTGGCCGTTCCCGCGGGAACGCCGTGCCGGCTCATCGATTCCGTTGCCGGTCTGGAGTTCCTCGAGGTCACCCTGCCTGCCTGAGTGCCAGCCGGCGCCGCGCGACGACGTTTTACCGCGGCGGGCGGGATCGCTTCATGATGTCCCGCACCTCCTCGTCCGAGGTCTGCGGGAAGTCGCGGTAGAACCGGCTGACCGAAAGGAACGTCGAGGGGATGAGCGGGCACACCACCCGGTCCGCCTCCGGGCCGACCGCAGCGGCGGCACTGGCCGAACCCACCGGTACGGCGAAACCCAGCCACGCCGGCTGGTGCGCCCGAGCCGCCCGTAAGGCCGCCGTTGCGGTGGCACCGGTGGCAAGGCCGTCGTCGACGACGAGCACGGTGCGTCCGGACAACGCCAGCGCCGCGCGGTCGGCTCGGAACTGCAGCTCGCGACGCCGAACCTCTGCAACCTGTACGTCGGCCAGTTCCTCAAACTCCCGCGTCGAGACACCCAGGTGATGCAGCAGCTCCTCGTTGCGGAACGCGCCCGCGGCGGTGACCGCACCGAGTGCGAGCTCCGGGCGGGAGGGGTGGGCCACCTTGCGAACGATCAGGACATCCAGTTCCGCCGGCAGCCCGGTGGCCAACTCGTCGGCGACCACGACTCCCCCGCGCGGCAACCCGAGGACGAGCAGGCCGGGCGGTTCAGCCGCCGGCAGGACAGCGCTCAGCAGGTCCACCAACTGCCGCCCGGCATCGCGCCGGTCGAGGAAACGCTCGGTGGAGCGGCGCTGGAACATCGGGCCCCCCCTCAGCACAGGCGTCGACACACACCCTACGAATGCGCCACGGAAGCGCCGGCTCGCACGCCGCGCGAAGAACGGCGCAACGTGTCAGAGTTCGGAATGCCCGGCCGCGCGGAAGGAGCGCGATGCAGGTCGTAGTCGGCCTCGACTCCGGTACGACGGCCACGAAGGCAGTTGCCGCCGGCGTCGAAGGTGGCGTGCGCGCCATGGCGAGTGTGGGATACCCATTGCTGGTACCCGCCCCGGGTCACGCGGAGCTTGACTCCGACCAGCTGCGACAGGCAGCTACCGCGGCGCTCGCCGACGTCACCGAGCAGGTGCGACAGCGGGGCGACGAGGTCGTGGCGCTCTCCCTGAGTGCGGCGATGCACGGAGTCGTCCCGATGGCCGACGACGGCACCCCGCTCGGGCCACTGATCACGTGGGCGGACGGTCGGGCCGCCGAGCAGGCAGCGGCGCTGCGAGCCGATGGCCGGGCGGGCGGGCTGCACGCGCGGACCGGAACTCCGGTGCATCCGATGTCGCCCCTCGCCAAGCTTGCCTGGCTGTCACAGCACGAGCCGGATCTGGTCCGCCGTACGCCGCGGTGGGGCGGAGTCAAGGAACTCCTCGTGTCGGCACTGTGCGAGGCGGGGCACCTCATCGACTTGTCCTGCGCCTCGGCCACCGGCTGCTACGACATTCACGCCCGGCGCTGGGACGACGAGGCGCTGGAGATCGCGGGCGTGCGGGTGGAGCAACTGCCCGAGGTGGTTCCGACCACCCATCTGCTGCCCGGCCTGCGCCCCGAGGTGGCCGCCGCGACCGGGCTTTCCGCGGACATTCCGGTCGTGGTCGGCGCATCCGATGGTGTGCTGGCCAACCTCGGCGTCGGAGCGGTGCGCGAGGGAGTCGCCGCGGTGTCCCTGGGTACCAGCGGTGCCCTGCGCACCGTCGTACCCAAGCCGATGGTCGACCCCACCGGGCGGCTGTTCTGCTATGCGCTGACCGAAGACCACTGGGTACTCGGCGGGCCGATCAACAACGGCGGCTCGGTGGTGCGGTGGGCGGCACGGGCCCTCGCCGTGCAGTTCGGCGTACCGGCGCCGGAAGGGGAGGCCGCCGACGAATGCGATGCCCGGCTCCTGGCCGAGGCGGCAGATGCGCCGGTCGGCAGCGACGGCCTACTGTGCCTGCCGTACTTCCTCGGCGAACGGGCGCCGTGGTGGCGGGCGGGCATGCGCGGTGCCTACCTCGGCCTACGCCGGGAGCACCGGCGAGCCCATCTCGTCCGGGCCGCCGTCGAAGGCGTCTGCCAGCAACTCGCGCTGGTCCGTGACGCCTTCGATGCCACCAACCTGCCGGTGACCGAGGTCCGCGCCACCGGGGGGGCGGTGGCCGCCCCGCTCTGGGTGAGCACGCTGGCCGCAGCGTTGAACCTGCCGGTCCGCGTCGCCGACTCGCCCGAGGGCACCGGCCTCGGTGCTTGCCTGCTCGGTCTGCATGCCCTGGGGGAACTGCCCGACCTCGACCAGGCCACCGCAATCGTCGCCGTACACCAAGCCGTCGAACCGGACCCCGCCGCAGCGGATCTGTACCGGCGGATGCGTCCGCTCGTCGAGCAGTCCACCCTCGCGCTGGCCGACGTCTTCAGCACTCTGGACAGTCTCGCCCCGGCTCTCACCGGCGCTACCGAGGAGGTCGTATGACACCGGAGATCGAACCGACATTGTCGGCGGGCTGGCTGCTCGCGATCGCCGCAGGCGCCGTACTGGTCCTGCTGTTCCTCATCATCAAGGTGAAGCTGCACGCGTTCCTGGCGCTGATCCTCGTCAGCCTGCTGGTGGCCATCGTCGCGCGGGTCCCCATCGGGGACATCACCGACGTGTTGACGAGCGGCTTCGGCTCCACCCTGGCCAGCGTCGCCCTGCTCGTGGGGCTGGGCGCGATGCTGGGGCGGCTGCTGGACTTCAGCGGCGGCGCGCAGGTGCTCGCCGACCGGCTCGTCAGCCGCTTCGGCGAACAGCGTGCGCCGCTCGCCTTGGGCATCGCCGCCCTCCTCTTCGGCTTTCCGATCTTCTTCGACGCAGGGCTGGTCGTCTTCCTGCCGATCGTCTTCACGATCGCGCTGCGGCTGGGCGGTTCCGTGCTGCTCTACGGCCTTCCGGTCGCGGGCGCGTTCGCCGTCATGCACGCCTTCGTCCCCCCGCATCCCGGACCGGTCGCCGCCGCGGAGCTGATCGGGGCCGACATCGGCCTCGTGCTCGTCTTTCGGGCTGCTGATCGGACTCCCGACGTGGTACGTCGGCGGATATCTGTTCGGCACGTGGGCGGGCAAGCGCTACGACTTCCCAGTCCCCCAGATTCTCTCCGGTGGGCCGCAGCCGACCGGACCCGACTCGGAGGTGCCCACCCCTGATTCGGACGCCTCCGGCGGTTCCGGTGGCTCCGGCAGTTCCGGCGGCTCGAAGGCCGTCGACACCGAGGCGCGTACGGCGCCACCGTCCTTCGGGACGGTGCTCGCGATCCTGCTGCTGCCGTTGGTGCTGATCTTCCTGAACACCGGCCTCAGCACGCTGGCGACGGCCGGAGTGCTCGACGGGGAGTCGGACAGGCGCTGGCCGACACCCTGCAGGACACCGGGCTGCCGGTCATCGTGGCGGCGTTCGTCATCTCGGTCCTGCTGCGGGTGGCGCAAGGTTCGGCGACGGTGGCCCTGACACGACGGCCGGACTCATCGCCCCGGTGGTCGAGGCCACCAGCGGCCTGTCCGGCCCC
>JACCZY010000014.1 GCA_013695685.1 Geodermatophilaceae bacterium
CTGAACAGGCCGACGGGCAGTACGCCGAGGCGGTCGAGCTCGCCGAGGAGATCGAGGCAAGCCAGACCGCGGAGATCGAGACGATGGAGGCCCTGCTCCAAGGTTGAGCACCGAGGCGGCGGTCCCGTACCTGCTGATGGCGGTCGCCGTCGCAGGCCGGGCCGAGCTGGCGTTGCCGTCACTGTCCCTGTACGTCGCCGCGTACGGGACCACGAACGTGGGTTCCTTCGCAACCCCTAGTATCTGCGCGTGTGGGCGAACTGAGCGCGGCTGTCGGGAAACCTGCAGCCGAGGTGTCTCAGCACCTGGCGCAGTTGCGGAGAACGCGGCTGGTACGCACCCGCCGCCAGGGCATAAGCACATTGGTCCCGGCCACCTCCGACACCGGGACCGGTAGGCCATGACGTCGACCAATCACGGGCCGCATGAGCACGCCCCCGGACACGACAATGCCGGGCACGGACCCGACTCGGACCATGCCGACGGTCACGCTCACGCCGACGGGCACGCGCATGCACATCCCACCGGCGTGAAGGGTTGGTTCAGCTCGCTCTTCCGCCCGCACAGCCACGATTCCGCGGACTCGGTCGACGCAGCACTGGAGTCCAGCACCGAGGGCATCCGCGCCCTGAAGATCAGCCTGGTGGTGTTACTGGTCACGGCGCTGCTGCAAGCGGTCGTGGTCTATTTCACCGGTTCCATCGCGCTGCTCGCGGACACCATCCACAACTTCTCCGATGCGCTGACCGCCGTACCGCTGTGGGTCGCCTTTGTCCTCGGCCGGCGCGCCGCATCACGCCGCTACACCTACGGCTACGGCCGTGCCGAGGACCTCGCCGGGGTCTTCATCGTCGCGATGATCGCGCTGTCCGCCGCAGTGGCCGGGTGGGAATCGATCCGGCGCCTGCTCGACCCGCAGCCGATCACCAACGTCGGGGTGGTCATTGCCGCCGGGCTGATCGGCGCGGCCGGCAATGAACTCGTCGCGCTCTACCGCATCCGGGTCGGGCGCAAGATCGGCTCCGCGGCGCTGGTCGCCGACGGGCTGCACGCCCGCGCCGACGGCTTCACCTCCCTCGCCGTCGTCCTCGGCGCCCTCGGAGTGCTCGCCGGTTACCCGCTCGCCGATCCCATCGTCGGCATCGGCATCACCGTGGCCATCTTGTTCGTCCTCAAGGGCGCGGCCACCGACGTCTACCGCCGGCTCATGGACGCCGTCGATCCGGATCTGGTCGACTCCGCCGAGGCAAGCCTGCGCTCGACCCCCGGCGTAGAGGACGTCGAGGACCTGCGGCTGCGCTGGATCGGTCACCGTGTCCGCGCCGAGACCGGCATCGTCGTCGACTCCAAGCTGGGCATCGTCGACGCCCACGCGATCGCGGTGGAAGCCCATCACCGGCTCCTGCACGACGTGCCGAAGCTCGTCGATGTCACCGTGCACGTCAGCCCGAGCGGCCACGACGGACACGACCACCATGCAGCCCTCGCTCACCACCAGCCGCCTGCCTAGCGGATCCGCTGCTGCCCACGACCCGGATTCCGAACCCGGTACGTCGTCACACGGTCGCTCACACGCCAGTGCCGGATGGTTCGCGACGTCGGCACCTCGGCCGGCACCCCACATGGAGGAGAAAGCAATGCCGCTCATCAACGTGAAGGTCATCGAAGGGGTATTCAGCGAGGACCAAAAGGCCGACATGGTGAAGTCGCTCACCGAGGCGATGGTCGTTATCGAGGGCGAGAACATGCGCCCCGTCACGTGGGTCATCGTCGAGGACGTGAAGAGTGGCGCCTGGGGCATCGGCGGGAACCCGCTGACGACCGCAGACGTGCAGGCTTTGGCAGCGGGCGCGCCAGCCGGCTGATCTGGGCTTCAGCGGACGGTCGCCTGCGCGGTGGGCAGCCAGGCGACGCACCGACCGACCGGGCTGTCCTGGCGACTCCGCGCTGGGCGAGGATGTCGCTGAGGGGGAGCTCATGTTGATGATCCGGCTACTCGGACCACCGGCCCTCGAACGGGACGGCCGGCCGGTCCGCTCGCCCCGTGGCCGAAAGGCATGGGCCCTCCTCAGCTACGTGCTGCTGGCGGAACGACCGCCCCGCCGTAAGCACCTGGCCGAGATGCTCTTCGGCGACGCCGACGACCCGCTGGGAGCACTGCGATGGTCCCTCGCCGAGTTGCGCCGAGCTCTCGGCGTACCGGACGTTCTCAGCGGTGACCCCGTCGCCGCGACGCTCGGCGACGACGTCGTTGTCGATGTGCACCTGCTGACGAGCGCGTACGCCGACATCGCCCCGCTATTGGACGTCGGTGGCGAGTTGCTCGAAGGCGTGCAGCTGACGTCCTGCCTGGAGTTCGAGTCGTGGTTGGTGGTGGAGCGACATCGCGTCTCGACCACGGTGGAGGCGCGGCTGCGCCAAGCGGCGATCGCCCTGCTGGCAACCGGGCGCCCAGGTGAGGCGATCGCGTTCGCCTCGCGCGCAGTGGCTCGCAATCCGCTCGAGGAAGGCAATCACGAACTGTTGGTTCGGAGCCTGGCAATGGCGGGTGATCGAACCGCGGCGCTGCGGCAAATCGCGGTCTGCGAGGACACCTTAAGACGAGAACTCGGCATCGAAGCCTCCGCGGCGCTGCAGGAGGCTGGCACCGCGGGCTCTGGTTCCCCGATGGTTCCGCCACTCAGCGGCCGGGCGGCGGCCTCCAGCCAGCTCGAAGCGGGCCGAGCCGCCATCGTGGCCGGTGCCGTCGACGCCGGTATCCAGTGCCTGCGCCGGGCCGTGGCTGAAGCGTTGCGCTGCCGGGATGCCGCGCTGCAGGGTCGTGCGCTGGCCGCCCTGGGGGGCGCACTTGTCCACGCGGCGAGGGGTCGCGACGAGGAGGGAGCCGTGGTTTTCCACGAGGCGATCCAGCTGGCCACTCGGACCGGTGACCGCGCCACCGCAGTGACGGCCCACCGGGAGTTGGGGTTCGTCGAGGTGCAGGCGGGCCGGCGCAAGACCGCGGATACCTGGCTGGCGAAAGCCCAGGACCTTGCCGAGACTGACGAGGAGTTCGCCGCGGTCCTCGGGGTTCGCGGGATGAACGCCTCCGACCGCGGCGACTACCCGGCCGCATTCGAACACCTTGGAGAGTCGGTCGAGCGGGCCGGTCACTGCTCCGATCATCGACAACAGGCGTGGTCGTTGTCGATACTGGCCCGCGCTCACCTATTGCGCGCCGAGCGCAGCCAGGCCGCCGCCGCGCTGGCGCGCTCGCTTGAGCTGATCCACCAGCAGCGTTGGATGGCGTTTCTGCCCTGGCCGCAAACCCTGCGAGCCGAGCTCGATCTGTGTGCCGGCGACTTCGACGGCGCAGCTGACGGGTTCGAACAGGCCTG
The DNA here is from genome assembly GCA_013695685.1 of Geodermatophilaceae bacterium. Lineage (GTDB taxonomy): Bacteria > Actinomycetota > Actinomycetes > Mycobacteriales > Geodermatophilaceae > JACCTY01. The sequence goes on from JACCZY010000014.1 coordinate 3,378, forward strand.
GGTGCTGGCCTGCCAGCTCAATGACCCGTGCTGGGAGGGCATGGCCGCCCGCGGTCTCGGTCTGCTCAACGCCGGCCGGGGTGACCACAGAGCCGCCATGAAGTGGCTCGATGAGGCGGCGTTTCGGTCCAATCGGGTACCCGACCGCTACCAGTGGGTGCACGCGCATGTGTTGGACGCTGTAATCTCCACAGCCTTGGACGACGACGATCCGGACCGGGCCAGGCCCCTCGTGGTGACCTTGGCCTCGCTGGCCGCGCGCTGCGACATGCTCGAACTCGTGGTGCGTGCCCATCTGCACCGATCCCGACTCGGCGATCAGACCGCGCTCGCGTCCGCTCGGCTGCTCGGCGCACACATCGACAATCCGGTTTTAACGGAAATGCTCGCCGATTCCGGACCGACAAGGCGGATGTCATGACGATCGATTGGCAGGTGGTCGACGAGGGTTGGGGTCGCAGAGCGGTCGACTTCGCGACCCTGAGTGAGCCGGGCAACAGCCGCGAGTACGTCGCCGTTCATCACCGGCTCGGCGTCAGCGAGGGCGACCGGCTCATCGATGTGGCATGCGGCGCAGGTCTCGCCGTCGAGCTCGCCGGTGTGCGGGGAGCCGAGTGCTCGGGCATCGACGCCTCGCATCGGCTCGTCGCGGTCGCACGCGACAGGAACCCTGACGCCGACATCCGGGTCGGCGACATGCACGCGCTTCCGTGGGACGACGCGAGCTTTGACGTCGCGACCAGCTTTCGGGGGATCTGGGGCACGACACCGGCGGCCCTGGGCGAAATCCACCGGGTCCTCGTGCCGGGTGGCCGGGTGGGGCTCACGGTTTGGGGCCACATCAAGAAGTCGCCTGGGGCATGGGCGCTGGCGCCGTTCAAGCTGGCCGACTCAGCCAGGCTGGAGAACCAGGCCGCCATGGTGTCACTCGGTCGACCCGGAGTGGGCGAGGACCTCCTGACACAGTGTGGTTTCGTGGACATCGAACGAGTCGATGTGCCGTTCGTGTGGGAGTTCGCCGATCCAGAGGCATTCGCGCGAGCCCTCGCCGCCACCGGGCCGGCGTACGAGGCGATTCAGCACGTCGGAGAGGCGGCCTTCGTCGAAACGGCGATCCAGCAGGCGCGCGGGCTTGTCCGCGACGGGCTGCCACTGCGAGCCCCGATAGCCGTGGTCGGCTATCTCGCGCGCAAACCCCAGCCGCGACGGAAGGCATCGCAGTGAGCGCGATCGGCTTCCTCGGCGTTCCGGAAGTTACCGCCGAGGCCCAGCGCGTGTTCGACGAGGATGTCTCCGATGTCGGCTACGTCATGAACGTCTCCCGACTGTGGGCCTACCAGCCGGCCACCCGACCTCAACCGGACCAGCGGAGCAGACCCACGGGGGCTGCGCGACGCCGGATTCAGCGACGCCGAGATCCTTCGCGATCACGGTGTTCGTCGCGATGCGCATCGCATTCTCGACGGTCAACGGTGCGCTCGGAGCGTGTCCCGATGCCACTTTCCGCTCGACAGCACCGCAGGCCGTGCTCGACGCCGTCACTTTCGGCCGTCCCATCGACGACGAGACAGCAGGGACCAGACACCCGACGACGGCAGTCGGCCCGTGAGTTCGTCGCACCTGCCGTGATGCCGGCCGGGCAGGCGATCTGTGGTCGGCTGGCTGTGCTCAACCCCGGCGCGAAACCCCGTCGGAGAGAACATGGGATCAGAACGTGGCGTCACTCCGACGGATGAACGCTGAGCCACGTCGCTGCTCTGCGTGCCGACGCGCGTGACAGCCAAGCATCCTGGACCAGCTCCGTTAGCTCCTGCCGAGTGAGCTCACCGATGCGGCTGGCCCGTAGCAGCACCGACGGATGGCCGTCGAAGTGCGCGGTGGTGAAGAACGGCGACGCTTCGTCCTGGACGAGCGCTTGCTTGTCGGCTTCGGAAGGAACCCAGAAGACGATCACGTCGCGGTAGCGCTCCCCGGTCCTGGGGTCGATCGCGTCGGGTCGGGGGTTGCGGAAGAAGATGAACGACTTCCCGCCCACCTGGTACACCGGGTTGTCTCCGGTCCCGTGGTCGACCGTGACGTACGGCATGCCCGATGCCAGTTCGTGCACGTCGTCGATCCGCGATGTCTCGTTCCTGCCGAGCGACACGAACGCCAGCGTAGGCACCCGGTTCGATTGCACGCCCGGACTTGCGCATGGAGTTTGGTCACTAATTCCGCCAACAGCCACGCTGCCGTCGTACGACGCGGACGCCGCCGCACTCCTGAGCCAGCGGATGCTCGCCATTCTCTCGGCGCGATAGTCGAACGTCCGCGCATTCGCCGCCGGGGGGGGGTCAACCCCAGCAGAGGCAGAACGGATGCCCGGCGGGATCCGCGTAGACCTGGTAGCCCTCGGCCGACTCGATGTCATCTGCCGGCTTCAGTAGCCGTGCACCTAACGACGTCGCTTCGTCATGGGCGGCCTGGACGTCATCGACAAATAAGTCGAGGTGAATCTGCTGCGGTGACCCACCGGGCCACTCAGGCGGAACATGGTTGGGCGCGAGCTGAATGCCCAGCCGCGGTTCGCCGTCGACGTAGACACTGTGCCAATCGTCCTCCGCGTCGACCGTGCCACCCAGCAGTCCGGCCCAGAAAGTGCTCTCGGCGGTCAGGTCGGCGGCGTCGAAGACAACGACCTGTCGGGCAATCCTCATCCAGTAATCCTTCCATGGACCGCCGGTAATGCGGGAAGTTGTCCACCACCGGTGATCGTTCCGCGACTGCCCTCAGGTTGATTGTGATCGCGCCGTGCTCGCCGGAGTCCACCCGCCCGTGGTTGGCTGGCCTCGGGCAAGGGGGCGGCGATGGGGCCTGGGCGACGCCGCACGACGGGCTGGAGCTGCACGGCGTTGGCTGGCGTGGTGCTGATGACGGTGGGATGCGCCGAAGGCGCGGTTGTCGTGCCGGGTGACGTGGGCCCGGAACGTCCGAGCGCAGCCGGAGTTGATGTAGCCCTCGAGCTGGCCAAGCCTGCGGCCCCGTGGGTGCTGGACGGCCCCGTTGACGGTTGGACCGTCGACGCTGCAGCGTGGGTGGACGGCTACGAGTGCGCCAGCGGGCCGGGTCCAGCGCTGTACGGCGACCCGGCCGTTGCCGACACCCTCGACGGCCGAACTCTGCTGGTTAGCAGCAGCAGCGGATCGGCCGCGATCGGCGGGCCGTCGCGCCGGGACGCCGATGAGTCGGTTCGGGTTGGTGGATATGACGGCTGGCTGGTGCACGAACGGGGCCGGACGTGGGTGGGGTGGGAGCCGGGTCCGGACACCGTGCACTTCGTCGGTGGCCGAGGACTGACCGACAACGAGGTGATCGCGGCCGCGCAGGGAGCGATCCTTGACGGCACGGCCGCCTCCATCGAGCCTGACGCGGTGCCTGACGGGCTCGAGCTGATGCTCGCCGCTGGCACCTCGGACGGTCCCCGCTTCTGCGGGTCCGGCGGCGAGTCGATTCGGCTGCGCAATGGGGAGAGCGATCTTGTCGTTGTATCCGTCGTCCGCGCCGACCCCCGGCTCAGCGCCTTGTGGGGTTGGTGGATCGACGACGCCACCGGCACCGACGTGCGCGGGCACCCGGGTTCGGTGGGCACGCTTCGCGGGAGCATCCCGACAGGCTCGGCGCAGGTGTGGGCCGAGGACGATGTCGTCGTATCGGTGGTCGGTGCCGCCGCGGATGTCGTCAGCCAAGTCGTGGCCGTACTCCGGCCAGGCAACGAGGCCGAGTTCGCGGCAATGCAGGACGCTCTGATCAGCCCTTACCCGACCGCGCGGGACGTCGGTTGCCCCGATGAGTCGGCGGTGGTGAGCGCCTTGGACGTCGACGAGGCCGGCGCGCCGCTGCGCTGGGCGGTGGCGCTGGGCATGAGCCCCGATGACGCCACCTCGGATTCAACGGCGTGCACGGTGTTCATCCGGCCGAGCGGCAGGGCCGGCGGCGTCAGCGAAAGCGTGGCATTGCGCGGTCCCGAACAGCTGTCGATCACCGCTGCACTCAGCGGTAGTAGCCCGCGAGGCAAGCTGGTCGTCGGGCTCGCGCCGATCGGAGCGGCTCGGGTGGTGATCAGCGGCGCGGCCGGTACCCGCGAGGCGGTCCTGCTCGACGCATCCTCGGGCGCAGCGGTCGACCGGCCGGGCCAGCCGGTGTTCGGCCAGTGGTTTCCCGGCGCCGATTCCCCGCCATCCACCTACACCTACACGGCGTACGACACGGCCGGTGCCATCCTCGACGTCCAGGAGTTCTGAGGTGCCCAGCCGCGTCCGCCACTCAGGCCTGACCGTGCTGGGCCTCGTGTTGCTGGCTGGGTGCGGCGAGGCCACGCCCCTGGTGGAGGATGGGGGGCCGCTGCGGCCCAGCGCGGTGGGCGAGCCGCTCGTCGTGGAGTACGGCCCGATCGGCAGCCCGGTGGTCTTGGATCCGGTGCCAGAAGGGTTCACGGTGAGCACACTGACGCTCGACGAAGCCCATCCAGCCGCGTTCGCACCGGAGGCCACGCTGTACGGCGACCCGTCGTTCGATGACACCCTTGACGGGCCGGTTCTGCTGGTCGGTGACAGCGGTGGGTCGGCGAACCTGGGTGGGGCGCCGCGCGGACGTCCGGACGAACGGCGGCTCGATGTCGGGCGGTTCGGCGGCTGGATCACCCACGATGGAGCGACGACGTACGTGGGTCTGGAGGTCGACGGTCAGGACTATGCCCGGTTCCTGATCGGGCGCGGGCTCACCGACGAGGAGATGATCGCCGCGGCGCAGACCGCAACATTCGACCAGGTGGCCCGGGTCGACACCGGATCGCTTCCCGATGGCATGCAGTCGCTTATCGAGTCCGGACCGGGTGACGGCCCGTTCAGGTACGGCAGCCGCGGCCTGTTCATGGTGCTGTCCGGGCCCGACGCGCAGGTGCAGGTGGTCGTCGTGCGGGCCGATCCACGGCTGGCCGCGATGTGGGGCTTCTGGACCGGCGATGCGGTGGGGACCGAGATCAGCGGGGTACCCGGATCGGACGGCGCACTCGGCGGCACCTCGATGTACTCCGGCGAGCGCGGCCTCGTCTGGGCCGAGGACGGTCTGGTGTACGCCGTCACGGGCACGGACGGCACCCCCGTCGACGCCGTGGCGGCGGGTCTGCGTCCGGGCACCGACGCCGAGTTCGCCGCGATGCTGCAGACCCAGCAGGATCGTGAGGTGACCGCGCAGGATCTGGGCTGCCGGCCCGGGTCCGGTGTCGTGTCCGCGATGGCCGGCGACGTGCGGTGGGCGTTCGCGGTCGGTCAGAACTCAGGTGGGGGGTGGGACAGCTGCAGCGGCGTCGTCCCGCTCGGTGAGTTCCCGGGGGGTGGGGCGTTCGGCAGCTTCGAGTTGGCCGAACTCGGCCGGATCTCCAGCCAGACCCTGCAGACGAACGTCGAAGCCGGCGGACCCACCAGCACCCTGATCGCCGGGGTCGCTCCGCCCGGAACCAGCCGCATCGCGCTCGCTCCGCCCGGCCGCGAGGCCGTCGACGCCGTCCTCGCCGAGGGTGGCCCACGCGCCGGTGAGGTCATGTGGGGGCAATGGCTACCCGGCTACGGCTACGAACCGACCGACCCAGTCGTGCTCACTGCGTACAACGCCGAGGGGGCCGTGCTCGACACCCGGCCGACCCGATAACCGTCAGACGGCCAACTCGGGGTGGCTAACGCAGCTGGGCACCGTGCGCCCGGAAGGTCCACCCAACAAGCGCGCAAGTGGTCTTGCCGCTGTCAGGCGCATGCGAGCGGCGGGCTGAGACCTCCGGCTTGATCTTGCCGCCGCCCACCGAGCCGGGGATGCTGACGAAGTGACACCCCTTGCGTCCGAGCCCCTTCGGCTGATTCCCTACGCTGGCGACGCTTTGAGAGTGCTCGGCGAATGCCACGGGCTTGCCTTCTGTCACCTAGCGGTTCCACCGAGATTCGCCGGCCCTCCGCCACACATCCATCACGACTTCGACGAGGCGATTTACGTCCTGACCGGTGCGCTCACCGTCGTCAGCGGGCGGGAGGACCCCCAGCCTGCGGCCGCCGGAACGCTGATCCTGGCTGCTCGCGGCACCCGGCACACTTTCGCTAACCACACTGATGAGCCAGCGCAAGTCCTCGGCGTGTGGAGCCCGGGCAGCGCGTTGACTTTCATGGAGGACATCGGCGCTGCCTTGCCCGCCACCGGCGCGCCCGACCCCGCACGGCTGGCTGAGATCTATCGTCGCCACAACAGCGAGGTAGCTCCCTGACGCGACATCGAGATCGTGATGCCCGTCAAGGCATGGAGCGCCAATCCACGACTCGACACGACCAATCGATCGCGTCGCCGTTCGAATGGCAAGGCCGCGCGCAGCCTGCCGGAACTTGGATGCTGCCCAGGCTGCGGTCCAGCAACAGATCAGGCAGTCCGAGCGGGTGCCCGGCCATGCCGGTCAGCCGGCACGAAGGTGGCGACGCGAACCGCGTCCTCTAGGTGCTCGGGTGGGACGCGGTACTCAGCCGCGAGCTCCCGGAGCGCCCCGGAAACCTCACTTCCGCTGAAGGGGGACCCCGCTGCGGCGCATCGCCGTGAGCACGAGGCCCTCGGCGAGACCGATGAACGGGTGACCGGGCCGCGCCCCGCGCGCCCACGAGCAACAGTGGTCAGGATGGGATCTCCCGGGGTAGCTGCCGATCTGCGGCTTCTCCTGTTCCTCGGTCGTGGTTGTCGGGGAGTCCAGGTGTCAGCGGCGTATCCGGGTCGAGGCGATAGCGGTCATCGCGGCCTTGAACTCGATCTGCCAGGGCCAGTTGCGGGGTAACCGCAGTGCCGACGCTGGGACGAGCGGACGGGCGACGGCTGAT
>JACCZY010000063.1 GCA_013695685.1 Geodermatophilaceae bacterium
GGCGGGAGCAGGCCGCGTCCGAGCTGGCGCGGCTGGCCGCCGCCGGCGTGCCAGGTGCCGATCCGGCCACCTGGTGGGCAGCGCTGCCGCTGTCCGACGACCGGCCGGTGCGGGGCGACGACGAGCAGGTGTGGATCTCCCCGTCGAAGGTCGAGCGGTTCTCCACCTGTGGGCTGCAGTGGATCCTGGAGTCCTCCGGTGGGTCCAGCGGCCCCGTCGCGAGCCAGAGCGTCGGCACCCTCGTGCACGACGTCGCCACTCTCGCCGTCGACGCCACCGTCGACCTCGACACCCTGCTGGTCCGGCTGGACGAGAGCTGGGCGCAGCTCGACCTCGGCGGCCCGTGGTACTCGCGACACCAGCGCGCGGAGGCCAGGAAGATGCTGGAACGGCTGCGGGCATGGATCGGCCGGGCGGAGGCCAGGGAGCTGATCGGCTGCGAGCTGGACTTCGAGGTCAGCCTCGGACGGGCGGTACTGCGTGGCCGGGTGGACCGGCTCGAGCGGGACACCGACGGCCGCCTGGTTGTCGTGGATCTCAAGACCGGCTCGAGCCAGCCGAAGAAGGCCGACCTGGACGCGCATCCGCAGCTGGGCGCCTACCAGGTCGCCGTCGAACACGGCGGTTTCTCCGACCACGGGCGGACCTCCGGAGGCGCCGAACTGCTGTACGTCAAGAAGTCGAGCAAGTCTCACGAGCAGGCGGCGCTGTCTGCCACCGAGGATCCTCAGTGGGCGGAGGATCTGGTCGGCCGGGTTGCCGACGGCATGGCGGCTGCGACGTTCGTGGCCACCGAGAACAAGCACTGCCGGATGTGCACGGTCGCCACGAGCTGCCCCCTGGTCGCCCGTGGCCGGCAGGTGACCGGATGACGACCATTACCAGTACGTTCGTCGCCGCCGCCGAGCTGGCCGATCTGCTGGGTCAGCCGGTGCCCACAGACGAGCAGGCGGCCGTGATCGAGGCGCCGCTTCGGCCCGGGCTCGTCGTCGCGGGCGCCGGATCCGGAAAGACCGAGACCATGGCGGCCCGGGTCGTGTGGCTGATCGCCAACAGCAGGGTGCGACCGGAGCAGGTGCTGGGGCTGACCTTCACCCGCAAGGCGGCGGGGGAGTTGACGACGCGGATCGGCCTGCGGCTGCGGCAGCTCGTCGCGGCCCGCGTGGTCGCCGACGAGGTGGTCCTGGCCGGAGAGCCGACCGTGTCGACGTACCACGCCTACGCGGCCAGGATCGTCGCCGACCCCGGTCTGCGGCTGGGTGTCGAGCCGACGTCACGGCTGCTCACCGACGCCGTTCGCTGGCAGTACGCGGCCCGCGTCGTGCAGGCCTATGACGGCGACATGAGCCACGTCACGTGGACGCCGGTCACGATCACCGCGGCGATCCTCGATCTGGCCGACGAGATGGGCGAGCACTTCGTCGGACCGGAGCAGCTGCGCCGCTACACAGAGGGGTTGGTGGCCCAGATCGAAGCCCTGCCGCCGGGCGGATCTCGAGCGCCAGGCGGCGTCTACGCCAAGGTGCGGGCCGCCCTCGACCGGCAGTTGGCCAGGCTGCAGCTGTTGCCTCTCGTGGAGCATTATGCCGACAGCAAGCGGGTGACCGAGGCGATGGACTATGGCGACCAGATGGGCGTGGCGGCCCGGTTGGCGCAGCAGTTCCCGGAGATCGGCGGCACCGAGCGAAGCCGCTACGCCGCAGTCCTGCTCGATGAGTACCAGGACACCAGTCATTCCCAGCTGGTCCTGCTGCGCAGCCTGTACGGCGACGGGCACCCGGTCACCGCCGTCGGCGACCCATGCCAGTCGATCTACGGCTGGCGCGGCGCCAGCGCGGGAAGCCTGCAGCGATTCCCCGAGCAGTTCCCGGTATCGGACGGGTCGATGCTGCCGGAACCTGCCGAAGTCCGGGTGCTCTCGACGAGCTGGCGCAACGACGGCCGGATACTGGACCTGGCGAACGCGGTTGCCGAGCACTTGCGCACCAACGGCGCGGTGGTCCCCGTGCTGCGGCCGGTGCCCGGGCGCGAGCAGTCCGGCACGGTCCGCTGCGCGCTGATGGAGACCGCCGAGGCCGAGGCGCAGTGGATCGCTGCCCGGTTGGCCGAGGTGTGGGCGGATAACGAGATCCGGGTCGCACGCGGTGAGCGGGGACGATCCGCCGCGGTGCTCACCCGGCGCCGCTCCCAGCAACGCGTGCTGGAAACGGCGCTGCGCTCGCGGGGGGTCCCGGTGGAGGTGCTCGGCCTCGGGGGCCTGCTGGACACCCCCGAGGTCCTCGATGTCGTGTCGACGCTGCGGGTCGCGGTGGACCCGAGCGCCGGGGACGCGCTGCTCCGGCTACTGTCCGGTGCGCGTTGGCGGCTCGGCCCCAGGGACCTCGCCGCGCTCGGCCGCCGCGCCCGGCACCTGATCGCCGAACCGGCCGGGACCGGCACCGGCGACCGGCCGATCAGGAGCGACCGCGAGGACGACGGCAGCGTGGTCGATGCGCTGGATGATCTCGGCCCGCCGTCGGCGTACTCACCGGAGGGCTGGAGCCGGCTGACGGGGTTGCGGGACGAGCTTCGGCTGCTGCGCCGGCGACTCGACCAGCCGCTGCCCGACCTGCTCGCCGACATCGAGCGGACCATCGGTCTGGACATCGAGGTGGCAGTCCGCCGGCCGGGCGAGCAGGCGCTGGCGCGCGGGCATCTCGATGCGTTCCTCGACATCGCCGCGGGCTTCGCCGCGGACCTCGGCCGCGACGGCCGCGGTGGGTCGCTGACCGGCTTCCTCGGCTACCTGCAGGCAGCCGAGGAGCAGGAGCGCGGACTGGAGGCGGGCGTGGTCGAGCGTCGCGCCGACGCCGTGCAGATCCTCACCGTGCACGGGGCCAAGGGTCTGGAGTGGGACGTGGTGGCCATACCAGGTCTCGTCAATGACGTATTCCCGTCCAACGATGCGGGCAGGGACGTGTGGACGACGAAGCTGGGTGCGGTTCCGTACGCGCTGCGCGGTGACCGGGCCGAGCTGCCGGGGTGGGATGTGTCCGGTTGCGCGGACCAGAAGGACGCCGACACCAGCCGCGCGGCGTTCGTGGCCGACTGTGCGGCGATCGGTCTGCTCGAGGAGCGCCGGCTGGCTTACGTCGCCATCACCCGGGCGCGCTCTGAGTTGTTGTGCTCGGGCTACTGGTGGGATGACGCGGCCTCGGGGTCGAGGGGGCCCTCGGCCCTGCTGGACGAGGTGCGAAAGCACGTCGGCGACGGCGTGGAGCTCTGGGAGCCGCCGCCCGAGGACGGTGCCGTCAATCCGCGACGCGTTGAAATCCGTACCGCGAGCTGGCCGATCGACCCGCTCGGCGCCCGTCGTACTGCCGTCGACGATGCGGCCGGTCGGGTCCGCGCGGCAGGCCCTCCCGATCCGCTCAGCGAGTGGCACGAGGATGTGGAGCTGCTACTGGCCGAGCGGGCCGCCGACGTGCCGGCCGTCGAGGACGTCGCGCTACCGGCCCACCTGTCGGTCTCCCAGCTGGTCACGCTGCGCCGGGACCCGCAGCACCTCGCCGCCCAGCTGCGCCGCCCGATGCCGTTCCCACCCGCCCCCCTGGCCCGTCGCGGTACGGCGTTCCACGCCTGGCTGGAACACCGCTTCGGTGCCCAGCGGCTCCTCGACATCGACGAGCTGCCCGGCGCGGAGGATGCCGGTGCCGACGACGGCGACCTGGCCCTGCTGCAGGAGGCGTTCCTCGCCAGTGCCTGGGCGGACCGGACACCGGTCGAGGTCGAGGTGCCCTTCGAGTTCCGGCTGGGCGGGCTGTCCCTGCGCGGCCGGATGGACGCGGTGTTCATCGACCCTGACGGCCGGTACGACGTCGTGGACTGGAAGACAGGACAGCCTCCGGCGGGCGCCGATGCGGCGGCCACAGCGGTCCAGCTGGCGGCGTACCGGCTGGCGTGGGTCCAGCTCAGCGGGGTCCCGCCCGAGCAGGTGGGTGCCGCCTTCCACTACGTCCGGCACAACCGGACGGAGCGCCCTGCCGACCTGCTCGACGCGACCGGCCTGCGGATGCTGGTCGAAGGGCTCCCGGTTGGCCGGGACTGAAGGAGCACCGGTGACCGGCCGCCGGCTCGCGGCATCCGGCTGAGGCGGGACTCAGGTCACGTCCCGGGAGTGGCAAGTAGGTCCTGGATCGCCGCGGTCAGGGCGTCCGGCGCCTGCTCCGGGATCCAGTGGCTGATGCCGTCCAGCTCGACGAAGCGGTAGTCGGCGGACACGTGCTCGCCGCAGCGCTCGGCGCCCGCACGCGCCAGCGCCACGTCGCCGGTGCTCCAGACGTACGTCGTCGGCA
>JACCZY010000074.1 GCA_013695685.1 Geodermatophilaceae bacterium
TCGGTCTCGGCCCCGTCGCGGGTCACGAACACCTCACCGTGCTGGAACGGGTTCATCGTCCCGGGGTCCACGTTGAGGTACGGGTCCAGCTTCTGCATCGTGACCCGCAGGCCGCGTGCCTTGAGCAAACTGCCGAGGCTGCTCGCGGTGAGCCCCTTGCCAAGGGAGGAGGCGACCCCGCCGGTCACGAAGACGTGCTTCGTACTCTTGAGCCTGGCTCCGTTCATGGGCACGCCACTGGAGCGCAGTGAACGGGGGCAGGCGGGATAGTCGTACGCCGCCATTGGCTCACAAAGGACTCCCGTGTTCGATCGCCTCAGTCCGCAGGACCTGCGCTGTCACGGGAGTTCACGGTAACACCTTCACTACGCCGATCCGGTGTTTCGGCGTACGGGTCGCCGGTGGCGAGCGGGCCGGCCCGCCGCGGGCCGGCGGCCGCGGCAGACAGCGCCAGGGGGACCAGCACGCAGCCCGCCGCCACCGGTACGGCGATGCCGGAGTCGTTCACCAGGAACCCGATCAACCCGGCCACCGCGACGCCCGCCAGGCCGGCCCGCACCTGACGCTGATCCAGCAGATCGCGCAGTGGCCCGCCCGGGCGCAGCAGGTACCACAAGGTGCCGGCGAACACCGGGATCAGCAAGCTCAGCGGGCTGTGCAGCAGGATGCCGATGTTCGACTCGGCCTTGCGCTGCACGATGGTCGATGCCGAGCCGTCGAGCAGTTGCCCGATGAACCGGCCGAGGTGGGTCTGCTCCGCGGCCGGCCGCAGGTAGTCCAGTACGGCGATACCAACCACGACGACCGCGCCGGCGAGGACGGCCAGGCCCAGCCGGGCCGGCGAGGGGCGCAGCCGCAGCAGCACGAGCGCGAAGACGGCGAAGGCCGGGACGAGCGCGAGCACGCCGCCGAAATCGCTGCCCAGCCCCGGCGCGCCGACGAGCGCCACCGCGGCGACGGCGGCGCTCGCCAGCACGATCCGCTCCCAGGCGGGTGACGCGGCCCGGACGAGTGCGGCGGTGACCAGCAGTGCGCTGGTCGCGTAGATCCCGAACGGGATGTTGCCGTAGCCGCTGAACCGTCCCGCGACGATCGGGTTGTAGCCGAGCAGGCTGTTGAGCTGCAACCTGGAGCCGAGCAGCAGCACGTCGGCGGCCAGCGTCAGCAGGGTGACCGCGGCGACCGCGAGTTCCGGACCGAGCCGCCGGGTCCGCCACGGCCCGCCCAGCGCTAGCGCAGAGATCGTTGCCATCACGGCCGCCACCAGGATCGCGAGCACGACCGTCCCGGCCCGCCACCACGGCGCCAGGTTGGCCAGGAACGTCGCCGCCGGCAGGGTCGCGACGACGAGCGCCGTGGTACGGACGGCGGTCAACGAGCGGGTGGCGCGACGGCGCAGGGCGAGCACCGACGCCAGGCACAGCGCGGCAAACAGCACGACCAGCCACCAGAAGAACGTCGAGGTGAGCGATCCCTGCGCCCGGGCGGCGACGTTGGCGTCGGTCAGCTCGGCGATGGCCTCGGCCAGTGCCTGCGGCCGAGGCTGCCCCGGCTGCAGCGGCTGGCCCGTCATGGCGGCAGGCGCATCGATGCCGAGCCGGTCCAGGGCGGTCGGGGCGACGTCGATCAGCTGGACGTACGGCGTCCGCCCGGTGCTCGCGGAGGTCAGGTAACCCGGTTCGACGCCCACGCCCACCTCGATCGCCACGTGCAGGGCGCTGCTGTTCAGGTCGGTCTCGGAGCTGCCGACGACGAGAAGTTCGGTTGCCGGCGGCAGCCCGCTGCGCAGGACCTCCAGTCGCTCGTCCAGCGTCGCGAGTGCGACGTCTCGGTCCGCCGCCCCGATGAGCTCTGGCATCGATACCACCGTGAGAGGGCACCGCTCCAGCACGTCGGTCCAGCCGGCCGCGTCGGCCGGCGGGGTGGCCAGCAGTTCGACCTGGGCACCCTCGCGCTGCAGCGCCAGCACCGGCCCGCTGCCCACGCCGGTGGCGCACCGAACTGCCGCGCCGAGCGCTCCCGGTCGAGCGCCGTAGCTGTTGTTGTCGGTCAGCTCGGGGAACTCCTCCAGCGCGGCGACGACGGCACCGAGGTCGACACCGCTCTCCTGCGGCAGGCAGCCGCTGAGCTCCGGAGGTACCACTGCGGGCTCGAGCCCCACCTCCGGCGCAAGAACGAAGCGGGCGCGGTTGCCGGCGCCGAGGGTGACCCAGCCGTCAAGGACGCAGGTCACCGACCGGGCGGCCCGCACGGTCAGGGCGCCGATGCTGCCCGATTCCGCGGCCGACCACAGCGCCGGCGTTCCGTTCTGGCTGACGTCGGCCCACACCAGCCCCGGGATCCCGACGATCACCACCTGCTCGGCTGTCGCGCCGTCGGCGGCAGCGTTCGCCGGACCGGCAACGCCCAGCAATGCCAGGACGGCGCCCAGCAGCCCAAGCAGCCGACGTCTCATCAAGGTTGGCCCAACAGCTCGGCGTACACCGCCACCACCTGCTCTGCGGTGTCCTGCTCGGTCGGCAGCCTCTGTCCGCGCGCTGCAGCGGCCCGGCCCAGTGCCTCTGCCGCGGCCGGGTCGTCGAGCAGCCGGCAGACGGCCGCGTCGAGGGCGTCCACGTCACCGGGGCGGATCAGGACGGCACCGTCCCCGACGAGCTGCGGCAGCCCACCGACGGCGGTGGCGACCAGCGGCCGACCGGCCCGCAGCGCCTCCTGCGCGACCAGCGGCCAGCCTTCCCACCGGGATGGGAGGACGACCAGGTCGGCGGCATCGAGCAGGTCCGCGACGTCCGTGCGGCGCCCGAGCAGGAGGACCGGCGCGCCCAGCTGCTCGATCTGGGCACGCAAGTGCGCCTCCAGCGGCCCGTTGCCGGCCACCGCGACCACCGGCGCCGGTGACCGCTCGGCCCAGCGGGCGGCCGCGGGCAGCAGTACGTCGTACCCCTTCTGCTCGTGCAACCGGCCCACCGCGAGGATCAACGGCCGGCCGGCGGCGCCGAGCTCGGCGCGGACAGCTGCCGACGACCGGCTCGGCGGGGAC
>JACCZY010000085.1 GCA_013695685.1 Geodermatophilaceae bacterium
ACATCACTGTGTCCGGTCGACTCGCTGCGCGCCTGGTTCCCGCAACCCCGAAACGGTGGCAACGGTGGGAGGACATCGCCGATGCCTTCGTGGGGCGGTCTGACCCGGATTGGGAGCGTGACCGCAATCTGATCGATCAGTCCGTTGCGAATCCGTGGGATCGCCTTCGGTGAAGGCGATTCTCGATACGAGCATTTTGATCGCCACGGACGTTCCACCATTGGAGGGCGAACTGGCGATCAGCGCCGTGGCGCTGGCCGAGTTGCACTTCGGCGTGCTCGTCAGCACCGACGGAGCAGTCCGTGCAGAGCGATTGCGCAGGCTCTCGGCTTTTCAGCGCCAGTTCGCAGCCTTGCCGGTGGACGAGGCAGTGGCCACCAGTTACGGGCAACTTGCCGCAGCCGTGGCCGCCACGGGCCGTCAGCCGCGATCCCGCGTATTGGACCTCTTGATTGCGGCTACCGCCCACGCACACTCCGCACGGCTCTACACGCGCAATGCGGTCGACCTTGCGGGCATCGAACACCTCATCGAGATCGTCACCGTTTGACGATCGGCCAACGGCGAGCATGATGAGTGGCCCGCGGAGATCGGAAGGTGGGCCGCAGCCACGGTCAAGGGGGTGCGAATTCGGTGATGTAGCCGCAATGTCTTACAGAGCGTAGTATCCTTTGCGGTATGGCTGTTGTGAACTTCCGGACCGACGAACCTTCTGAGCGTGCCTTGGCGGAGCTGACAGCCGACGGGGCAACCGTGTCCGACGCGATACGACAGGCGCTGGTCGATGCCGTCCGACTGCGTCGCCGCGAGCAGATGCGGCGCGAATCTGTGGAGGCGGCCGGCGACTCGGCCGACCTGGCCGAGAGTCGGCAGGTACTGGCGGAGATGGACGAGCTGCGTGCGTGGTGATGTCCATCGTCTGCGCGCTCCTCGTGGCGCCCGCGGCAACGAGCAGAGCCGAGCAAGGTACGCAGTCGTCGTGCAATCCGATGACCTGCTGCTCTCGACCGTCCTGGTGGCACCCACGTCTCGGTCGGCACTACCTCGAGTCTTCCGCCCCACGATCACCATCCGGGACGAGGAAACGCAGGTCCTGATCGAGCAGACCACCGCGGTAGCGCCGGAGCGTCTCGGAGAGCTGGTCGGTCATGTCAGTCGCGACGAGCTGGAGCAGATCAACAACTCACTGCGTCTCGCCCTCGAGCTCGATTGAGCCGACCCAGACGACCCATCGATCTAGTCACCTGGAAGCCCAACCGCATCCGGGGCGTTCCGAGGACGACCGTGTCCGCCGGTCCGTCTCGTGTTTGAGCCACGGCGTTCTCGCAAGCCGATCCTCGGAGCAGTACTTCAAGCCGTATCCGGTGTGTCGGTGGGCGCACCCGGCGATCGACGCCGCGCTGGAGCTACGGCGTACCGGCCCGGTCGAGGTTGTCGCGGTCGAGGTGGTGACATTCCACGAGGCGGTCCAGCGGACGTGGCGACGCCCGGTGACCACCGAGCAGGCGCAGTACAGCCTGCCGTTCCCGTTCCCGTTCCGTCGCGGTGGCGCTGCTGCGCGGCGGCTTGACGGCGGCAGACAATACGCGCGACGCCGTCACCGACGAGGCGGTCCTGCGGCTGGGCGGTCGATGACGGTCAGCGAGTCGGCGGTCTACAGCGCCGCTTTCCCGGACGTTCGGAGCGCCCGAGTGACCCTCACGCTGGCCGACGGGGTGGATACAGAGCGCGGAGACAACCGCCAGCGAGGGCGCTCCCGCAACCCCTGACCGACCCCGAGGTCACCGAGAAGTTCCGCCGATTCTCGCATCCCGTGCTCGGCGTTGCCCGCAGCGACCGGATCGAGGCCGCCGTGGCGGCATGGGTGGCTAACGGCCCGACCCGGTCGTTGCTTGAGGATGTCCTTACGGTGCCGTGACCACCGCCACCGCCACCGCCGTCGCGGGCCGGCCGCGCCCGGTGGTTAGCCTGGAAGCGTGACTGACACCGACATCAACTTCTACTTCGATCCGGTCTGCCCGTTCTGCTGGATGACCAGTAAGTGGGTGCGGATGGTGATGGCCAAGCGGGACTACACCGTGGACTGGCGGTTCATC
>JACCZY010000096.1 GCA_013695685.1 Geodermatophilaceae bacterium
GCTAGCGTGCCCAATTGGTCACTCCTTGGTCGACTTCGGCTGGCGTGAGACGGTCGTCGCCGCTCTCCCGACGGGTCAGCCGTTGCCGTGCACCAGGGTCATCGGCCGATCCGGCTACAACGTTGACCAGCTCACGGCAGGCAGTTGATGGCGATGCCCAGTCCCAGGACGTGCACCGCGCTGGCCGCTCAGAGTCGGCATTCGATCCGTTTGGCCCAGTCCGGGCTGGGCGGGAGGGTGTGTTCGGGACGGCCCAGGATGGCGGCGATCACCGCCTGGCCGGGCGGTGCCTGATGGGGCCAGGGTGTGTGGCCGTCGGTGAAGACGACGATGACGTCGGCGCGGGGGCGGAGTGCGGCGGCGGCGGTGATGCCGGCGGCCATGTCGGTCCCCCCGCCTCCGGCGAGCGTGGTGTCGCGGGCGTTGCGGACGCGGGTGACGCTCTGGACGGCGGTGTCGCAGGCGAGGACGGTGACCGAGGAGCCGGTGACGCCGAGGCCGCGCAGGGCGCCGTCGACCTCGCCCAGCGCGCGCCCGAGCAGGTGGTCGTCGACGCTGCCCGAGGTGTCGATGACGAGTGCGACGTTGGGGACGGGGCGCCGGGTGCCGGGCAGCAGCACGTTGGGGACTGCCGATTGCCGTCGGGATCGTCGGGTGTAGGTGTACTGGGTGTTGCCGTTGGTCCAGGCCACGGCGCGGCGTACGGCGGAGCCGAGCAGCGGCTGCCAGGCGATGGTGGGCTCCAGAATGTCCTGGGTCCAGCGCCACGCGTCACCGGGCTTGGTCCCGCGGGTGGTGATGTGCTCGCGGTAGGCGATGGCGACAAGGCGGCGGATCTGGCGGGCGTCGTCGCGACCGATGTGGGCCAGGTCTGCGCCGGGTCGGTCCAGGCCGGGGGGCAATTCGTGGCTGCGGGTCAGGCCGTCGCAGCCGCTGCCGCAGCCGGGTTCGGTCAGCCGGCCGTGCCGGTTGTCGCCGATGGCGGCGGGCAGCCCGGACAGGACGGCGTAGTACTCCTCGGCGGACAGCCCGGCCGGTAGGCCGACATCGTCGGCGGTCGGCAGCCCGTCGGGGGAGAGCGTGTCGGCGCGCAGGGTGTGCTCGATGGCGGCGTCGCTGGCCGTTCTCCAGTGCGCGGCGGTGGTGGCGTCGACGCGCAGGTCGCGGGCGCGCGCCGCGTGGTCGTGCAGCAGGTGCCAGGTGAGGTGGGCCAACTCCGCGCCGATCGCGGGGATCGGCGCAGTTTCGATCCAGTCGGTGTTGATGTAGACGCGCCAGTGCTCGTCGCAGGTGATCCTCGGCACCTCGCTGGTGGGCACCGGGACGAGGGCGTAGAGCGCCCGGGCGAGGTAGGGCAGGTCGCGGGGCGGGTCGGGACCCGGCTGTGCGGCGGTGCTGATGAGCCAGAGTTTCGCGGCGGCGAGCCGGTCGCCGTGGCTGGGGGACAGGCTCATGGCGTGAGCAGCCCGGCGAGGGCCAGGGCAGGCGCGAACACGGTGATGCCGGCCGGCAGTGCAGCGGCGGCAGGACGCAGCCCATCGCGCAGCAGCGCGCGCACGACGGGGACGGCAGGGTCTATGCCGACTGCCTTGGCGGCGAGGGCACAGACTGCGACCGCGTCGGTCCACCGCTGCGGGGTTGTCGTGCGGGCGACCGCGGCGAGGATGGATTGCAGGATGACGTAGACGCGGTCGGCGCGCACGCCGGTGAAGTCGAAGCCGTGCGGGTCGGCGAGCAGGGTCTCGGGATCGGGCAGGTCCACGGCTGCGGCGTAGGCGAGGAACTCATGTGCGGTGACCTCGCCGACGCAGCCGGTAACGAGCAGCCTGATGACCTCCTTCGACGCGCCGAGGCCGGCGGCGAACGCGGCCAGCCGGGTGGCGTAGTCCCAGGTGCGCGGTGTCGGGAAGGCCCGGCCACGGGCGGCGGCGTCGGTGGGGATCGCGCTGATCTTGCTTTCCCGGGCGCGCAGGAACCCCGACAGCAGCACCCGCTGCCGGGCCTGGGCGGCGTAGTCGTCCTCGGGTGCCGGGTAGACCGGCAGCGGCGGCCATGCGCCGGTGACGAGGCACTCGGCGTACACCTCCAGTGGCAGCGCCCAGTCCAGGTGCACGAACCGCGACGCGGTCGGCGCGGCGAGTTCCCACCCGGAGGCGGCCACGTCTGCGGGGTTGGCCGCGGCGACGAACGACACCGTGTCCGGCAGCTGCAGGGCGCCGACCTCGAAGTGGGTCAACGGCCGCAGCGCCGCCGCCTGCAGCGCCGGGCTGGCAGTGCTGAACTCGTCGAAGAAGGCGATCGACGGCCCGTCGACTGCGGCCAGCCGGGTGGCCCACCCGGGCGGCGCGAGCGTCACCGACCCGTCCGAGCCGATGACGGGCAGGCCGGCGAAGTCGCTCGGCTCGTAGTGGCTGACGATCAGCGTCTCCACGTGCCAGCCCTGCTGGGCCGCGGATTCCACCACGGCGGTCTTGCCTTCCCCGGGCGCCCCCCACAACAGGACCGGGATGCGGGCGCTGATACAGATGCCCAGCGCCTGCAGAGTGTGCTCGTAGTCGGTGCGGCTGCGGACTGTCACCGTCGGGTCACCGCCGCCTTCGTACGTGTCGCTGCGGTCAAGGCTGACTCGTCTCCGTTCATCACTCGGGCCGCGACACATGGGTCGCGGACACCCTTCGTCAGCAGGGGCAACGCCGTGGTGCGGGTGCCGCACACGGCGAGGATCAAGCCGATTTCGGTGCGGGTCGGGCCTGTTCGCGCATTGCCGACCCGATCCCACAGCCAGTCGACCGCGCCGACCGACGGCTTTTACCACGGGTCGACGTCCGGCCCGTCGAGCAGCGCGAGGTCTGCCGGCGTCGGGTGGCAGCCGGCCCGGTGCCACGCGGCGAGCGTGACCGCGGCGCCCGGGATGCTGCGCCGCGTCCAAGCGGCCAACTGCGCGACGTCGACGGGGGTGTACGCGCCGTCGGCAAGCGCAACGATCGCTCGGCGAGGCACCCCGGCACGCAGCCACGCCGTGCGCGCTTCCGGGTGCGTGCGGTCCAACTCGGTGTCGGTCCAGCACAACCAGACCGCGACGTCCTCGTCCGGGACCGCAGCCAGAGTGTCGGCCACCCAGGCCAGATCGGGGCGGCGGCTCACCGCACCGAGGTAGAACCACACCGGCATCGGCGGGCCGCCCGGCCACAGCGCCTCGTGCAGCCGCGCGACCACCAGCGGATGCACCCCGGCCTCCCACAGTTGCGCGACACCGTCGCGTTCGCGCACCGTCCGGCCCGCGCCGCAGTCGTCGTACGGCGGGAGGTAGAAGGCGGTGCCGTGCGCTCGGCTGATGGCCGTATGCAAGTGCGCCAGACGCCGCGGCATCACCCCGTGTCGGCGTGCCACGTGGTGCGGATCCCGCGCGTGCTCGGCGGCCTCTGCGGCGATGTGGAACTCGCCGTGCGTGCACCGGCACTGCGGCGTTACCGCGCGAAGTGTCCAGCGGCCGTCGGTGTTGCGGGTGATCTGCGGTAGCGCCCGCCGGGCGCGTAGCTGCACCAACTCGCGCAGCGCCGGCACCTCGCGGTCGACCAGGTCCACGCACGACAGGTAGCCGCCCATAGCTGTGGCGATCCGCTCCAGCGCGATGTCGTGCGGCGTACGCACCGACCAGTCCGTCTCGATCGTGATGCGATGGTGCAGCCGCGACCCACCGGTACGGGTCGTCCGGCACTGAACGGTCGCCTGCAGTGCACCATCCGGTGA
This sequence comes from Geodermatophilaceae bacterium, assembly GCA_013695685.1. GTDB lineage: Bacteria > Actinomycetota > Actinomycetes > Mycobacteriales > Geodermatophilaceae > JACCTY01. The sequence continues at coordinate 3,751 of JACCZY010000096.1, forward strand.
CGGCTCGAGGGGCGGCAGGGCGAACGGGTCGAGGGTCGCTTCTGGCGTCTTCGCGAGCTGCGACATCGGACTCCTCCCCGAACGGTTGTTCGAATGGATACCAACAGGAGCGGGCGCGCCGCAACGGCGTTCGGCGTGTCGTGGCAGGGGGTGGGTCGCAAGTTGCAGGCTGCAGCCGAACGCAGGCAAATCGGGACTGTTGGCGGAGCACCGCTAGTCTGCGTCGGACCGATATTCCTGGACTCAAGGAGCATCTGATGGCTTCCCGACTCAACCCGTACATCAGCTTCGGCGGCGACGCGCGGCAGGCAATGGAGTTCTACGAGAGCGTCTTCGGCGGCACCCTGACGTTGAACACCTTCGGCGAGTTCGGTGCGCAGGACGCCCCTGAGGCCGACAAGATCATGCACGCCCAGCTCGAGACCGAGGGCGGGTTGACGCTCATGGGTGCCGACACCCCGCCGGGAACGGAGCACAACCCCGGGAACAACATCGCGGTGAGCCTGAGCGGGGAGGACGGCGAGGAGTTGCGCGGCTACTGGGCGAAGCTTGCTGACGGTGGCAGCGTGTCTGTTCCGCTTGAGAAGCAGATGTGGGGCGATGAGTTCGGCATGTGCGTGGACCAGTACGGCGTCGGGTGGATGGTCAACATCGCCCAGGCGCAGTAGCG
>JACCZY010000104.1 GCA_013695685.1 Geodermatophilaceae bacterium
TGGACAGAACGGTCCGTTTCGGAGAGGAGCATCATGAGCAGCCCCTTGGTGGACGAGAACGCGACGGCAGCACCCGAGGAGATCGACGAATCCGACGAGCTGGTCAACGAGAGCCTCGTCGAGGAGGTCTCCATCGACGGCATGTGCGGCGTCTACTGACCCGCCAGATGACCGCGAGTTTCGACCCCGAGCTGGCCTACCGCCTGCACCGGCAGGCCGAGTTGCGCGACGAGCAGTTCGGTGCGCTCGCCTACCACTTCGGCACCCGGCGACTGTCCTTCCTCAAAGCACCGATCCTCGTCGACGTGGTCAGGGCGCTCGCCGATTCGGCCTCCGTGCATGCCGCACTCCGGCGCTGCGGCGTACCGCAGGCCCAGCGACCGGCGATCCTGCAGGCGCTGGCCGGTCTTGCCGACTCCCAGCTGATCGAGGTGCACGAAGGAGCCCGCCTATGAGCGCCGAGGTACTGTCCGCCGTCGACACACCAGTGGACGGCCGGCCGACCAAGCTGGTCGACCACTTCGCGCTCGGCTTGAACGCACCCATCTGCCTGACCTGGGAGCTCACGTACGCCTGCAATCTGGCCTGCGTGCACTGCCTGTCCTCCTCCGGCCGGCGCGACCCGTCTGAACTCAGCACCGCCGAGTGCCAGGCTGTCATCGACGAGTTCGAGCGCATGCAGGTCTTCTACGTGAACATCGGCGGCGGCGAACCGACCGTCCGCTCGGACTTCTGGGAGCTGCTGGACTACGCGATCGACCACCACGTCGGCGTCAAGTTCTCCACGAACGGTGTCAAGCTCGACGCCGCAGCGGCCCGCCGACTCGCCGCGACCGACTACGTCGACGTACAGATCTCCGTCGACGGGGCCTCGGCCGATGTCAACGACGCGGTCCGCGGCGGCGGCTCCTTCGGCACGGCCATCAGAGCCATGGAGAACCTGGCGGCCGCCGGGTTCACCGGCTTCAAGATCTCCGTCGTGGTCACCCGGCAGAACGCCGGTCAGCTCGACGCGTTCAAGGCCCTGGCGGACCGGTACGACGCTCAGCTCCGCCTGACCCGGCTGCGCCCGTCCGGGCGCGGTGCCGATGTCTGGGCCGACCTGCACCCGACGGCAGACCAGCAGCGAGAGCTCTACAGGTGGCTGGTCGCGAACGGCGAGGGCGTCCTCACCGGCGACAGCTTCTTCCACCTGTCCGGGCTCGGTGACCCGCTGCCCGGGCTGAACCTCTGCGGGGCGGGGCGGGTGGTCTGCCTGATCGACCCGATCGGTGATGTGTACGCCTGCCCGTTCACCATCCACGAGCAGTTCCTGGCCGGAAACGTCCGCTCGCCCGGAGGCTTCGCGACGGTCTGGCGGGACTCGGAGCTTTTCGCCTCGCTGCGCCGGCCCGACAGCGGCGGCACGTGCTCGTCATGCTCGATGTTCGACGCCTGCCGCGGCGGCTGCATGGCCGCCAAGTTCTTCACCGGCCTGCCGTTGGACGGCCCCGACCCCGAGTGCGTCCAGGGGTACGGCGAGGCTGCGCTGGCCGCGCGCACACCGGGTACGGCGGGTACGGCGCCGAAGCCGACCGGTGACCACTCGCATCGCGGTCCGGTCCGCGGTCAGGCCACCGGGCCGGTCCCAGTGCTGCTGATGACCCGCCGCCCCGACCGTGCGTGCGACGAGAACCCGCTCGCCGGGCTACCGACCAGCTGACTGCCTCGGGAAATGCGGTCCAGTGCCCTTGGGTCGCGGCCTGAGCGACGAGATCGGGGCAGCGGGAGGGGTTGATTTCCCCGATCTGATCATCGAGCGCGGCCTTCGGTTGCGGCCGGTCCGGCGGCGGAACGAACGAATCCGTCCGGGACGAGGACGTCGGAGGCGACCAGGTCGTCGATCGAGGACCGCCCGAGTCCCATGAGCGCGGAGTCGATGCCGCCGCGCAGGATCTCCAGGACGTTCGTGACGCCGGCTTCGCCGTTGGCGGCCAGCCCCCACAGGTAGGCGCGGCCGATCAGCACCGCCTTGGCTCCCAGGGCGAGCGCCTTGACCACGTCCCCGCCGCGGCGGATCCCGCCGTCGAGCAGGACCTCGACCTGCCCACCGACCGCCGCCACGATGCCCGGCAGCACCCGGATCGGGGCGGGGGTGGAGTCGAGATTGTTCCCGCCGTGGTTGGACACCGAGATCGCAGTAGCGCCGATGTCCACCGCACGCTGGGCGTCCTCCGGCCGCATGATCCCTTTGACGAGGAACGGGCCATCCCACTGCTCACGCAGCCAGCCCACGTCCGACCAGGTCGGCATCGGGGTCTGCAACCACTCGCCGTAGGCCCCGAAGAACGTCGGAGCCGGCTGGCCGAGCCCGGCCATGTTCGGCGCGGTCAGATCGGGGATGCCGCCGTGCCGCAGGAAGCTCAGCAGCCAGCGTGGCCGCACGATCCCCTCCGGCGCGAAGTGCAGCAGGGTACGCAGGTCGATCTTCTCCGGGATCATCGGACTGCCCCAGTCCCGGCCACTGGAGAACGTCCAGTCCAAGGTGATGATCAGGCCCTTGGCGCCCGCCGCGCGGGCCCGCTCGATCCGCTGTACCAGCGTCTCGCGATCGCCGGACCAGTAGAGCTGGAAGAACGTCTTCTCGTTGGCCGCCGCTACGTCCTCGATCGACTTGCTGGCGAACGAGCTGAGGCTCATCACCGTACCCGCCGCCGCGGCGCCGCGCGCGACCGCGACCTCGCCCTCGGGGTGCACGGCCTGTACGCCGGTCGGGGAGATGAGCACCGGCATGGAGATCTCCTGACCGAGCACGGTGGTCGACATCGTGCGCTCGCGCGGCATCCCGGCCGTGTGCGGAAGGAACTCCAACTCACCGAACGCCGCCATGTTGTCCTCGAGGGTGCGGCCCGCCTGGCCCCCGGCGATGAGCGCGCCGTACACCGACTTGGGCAACCGCCTGCGCGCCCGCCGCTGCGCCTCGGCAACCGTCTCGAACCACTCTGCTCGCATAACAGCTCTCCTCCGACGGGGCTATGAACCGGGTTCGGCCATCCGACGATGCACGGCGGCTTTGACCTTGTCCGGAAGCACCTTGTTCGCCACGCCCTGCACCTTGGTCTTCACCGACGCGGCGAGGATCACGTCGTCCCGGGCTGCCATGTCGGAGAGCAAGCGCTTAGCCAGATGGACGGTACCCGGCTCAGGCAGCCCGCTCCATCCGCAGCAACACCCGCTTGACGTCCGTGCCGCCGGCGTACTGGCCCATCGTCCCGTCGCTGCGGACCACCCGGTGGCACGGCACGACGACGGGCAGCGGGTTCGTCGCGCAGGCCGATCCGACCGCGCGAACCGCCTTGGGGTTGCCGACCGCGGTCGCGACCGCTGCATAGCTCAGGGTCTCGCCGTACCCGATCTCCGACAGGCGGGACAGAACGGTACGCCGGAAGCCGTGCGCGAGCTGCAGGTCCAGCGGCAGGTCGAAACGCTGCCGACGCCCGGCGAAGTACTCCTCCAGCTCGCTCGCCACCAGGTCGAGGCGGGCCGGGGCGCGCAACACCCGGGGGCTGACCCGGGTGGCCAGCTGCTCCAGCACCGCGTCATGATCCTCGATCGGATAGGCCACCCGCAGCAATCCCTTCTCGGTCGCCGCCAGCAGCAGGGCACCGACCGGGGTGTCGAGCGTGCGGTAGGCGATGTCGAGGAGGCTCGCCTCGGTGGCAGTGGCGGCAAGCCGGTCGTGCAGCCGAAGCATCGTTCCCTCCTCGATCCCCGGCAGGTCGGTGAAGATGTCAGTCATCGGGTGCTCCTTCGTTGAGATAGGTCCTGCGCAGGGCGGCGATGCCGTCGGCGGCGGCTCGACGCGCAGCCTCCGGCGTACCGCCGAGGATCTGTGCCACCTCGGCGTACGGCAGGCCGGCCACGTGGTGATAGACGACGGTCTGCCGCTGCTTGAGCGGTAGCTGGGCGAGGGCCGCCCACAGGTCTGACTCCCAGCCGCCGGGGTCACCGTCACGGCTGGGTCGTTCCGGCAAGTCAGCGGTAGGGAGTGGCCGGCGAGCCTCTGCGCGCAGCTGGTCGATCGCCTTGCGGTGGGCGACCGTGACCAGCCAGGCCTGCACGTTGCTGCCTGGGGGCAGGTCCGGGTAGGCCCGCAGCGCCGCCAGGAACGTCTCGGACCAGGCATCCTCCGCCGCCGATCCCAGCAGCGCCCGGCACACCCGAAGCACGGTCGGCCCGTGCTCGGTGACCACCGCCTCAAACGGTTGCCTGAACTGCAGTGGCTGACTCAGAACAACCTCGCCATGGGTCGCTGCCAGGCGGGCAGGAAGCGCTTGCGCGCAAGTCCGCCCGCGCAGCCGCCGCGCGTCAGCTCGCCGTTCGGTGAGTCAATGATCGGGTGCCTTGTGCTCATGCCCGGTAGACGGGCCTGACCGGTCGAACGTGAGGTTGATCCTTCTCATGAGCGCCTCAGGGCGTCCACCTTGGGTCCGACAGCTCGACGAGTTCACCCCGGCTGGAGGTGGCGCCGGCGCTGACGGGGGCATCACGCGGCCGAGGATATGCGCACGGTGTCGCGTTCCTCCGCGTGACAGTGCGCTGAGCGACACCTTAAGCCGCCGCGAGCGACACGCATCCTGATGCGTGGGCGCTAGGATGCGATGATGCGGACCACAGTTGATCTGCCGGACGATCTCCACCAACTCGCCCTGTCGCTCTCCCGAGACCGGCGGCAGAGTCTGAGTACCGTCGTCGCCGATCTGATGCGTCGCGGGCTGCACGCTGGTCAGTTAACCGAGGACGCCGATTCCGGTATCCGGAATGTCGACGGGTTTCCCGTGCTTTACGGGGGCCGGCCGACGACGTTCGACGATGTGCGCGCACTGGACGACCCGTGATCGAACTGCTCGACGCCAACGTGCTCATCGCGTTGGGCCGCGCCGAGCACTCCGCTCACGACGTGGCGCTTCGCTGGTGGCGGTCCCGGCCGGAGCTGCCGTTCGCGACCTGCCCCATCACTCAGGGCGCTCTCGTCCGACTCCTCATCGTCGGTGGATCGAGCGTGCCCGTCGCTCGCCGGTTGCTCGAGGAGATCTGCAAACTTCCCCATCATGAGTTCTGGCCGGACGGGGTCAGCTACCTCGACGTGGACCTGAGTGGGGTTCTCGGCCACCGGCAGGTGACCGACTCGTACCTCGCGGCGCTCGCCCGGCAGCACGGCGGACGGCTGGTGACCTTCGACCGCGGGCTGGCGGTCCTGCACCCCGACGTGGTCACTCTGATCGACTCCTAACGCCACGGCAGCACGGCGGGATCAGCCGGCGAAGACGGCGCTCAGGGCCGGCGCCACGTCGCGGTAGTGCCTGACCTGATGCAGTCGTCCCCGGCCGACGGCCGCCAGCTCCGGGCACAACCTCCCGGTCGCCTCCTACCCGGCAAGCGCGGGCTAACCACCGACGCCGGCGCAAATCGGGAAAACTCGCTGCGGCACGTGCGTACGTTGGGCCTGTATGCGGCAGCAGCCGAGAATGCAGCGGAGGGACCGGTGTGAGAGCCCTGGACGCGGCGCCCTGGCCGGCGGTACAGAACCCCGCAGCAGCGGTCGTGGTACCACTCGGGTCGACCGAGCAGCACGGGCATCACCTCCCGTTCGACACCGACACCGCGGTGGCGGGCGAGTTGGCCCGCCGCCTGGTCGCGGCCCGGCCCGAACTCGTGCTGGCGCCGCCGCTGGCCTACGGCGCGAGCGGGGAGCACGAGGGGTTTCCGGGCACGCTGTCGATGGGTTGCGAGGCGCTGGAACTGGTACTGCTCGAACTTGGTCGCTCGGCTTCCCGGTGGGCCGGCCGGCTCCTCGTGGTCAACGGTCATGGCGGCAATCTGGCGCCGTTGGACGCCGCCGTACGACGGCTGCGGTCCGAGGCGCACGATGCGGCGTACTGGTCGCCGCAGGTGCCGGGAGGCGATGCACACGCCGGGCGTACCGAGACCTCGCTGATGCTGGCGCTGCGGCCCGCCGCAGTGTTGACCGGCCGTGCCGTTGCCGGATCCACTGTGCCACTGCCCGACCTGCTGCCGCAGATCCGGGCCAGCAGCATCAAGGCGGTCAGCCCGAGCGGCGTGCTCGGCGACCCGGCCGACGCCAGCGCCGGTGAGGGCGGGGCGCTGCTCGACGCACTCCTCGTCGACCTCGACCACGCGGTCGGCCGCTGGCTGGCCGGTGGGACGGGCGGGCGGCTCAATATGACGCCCAAGCAGGAATGACACACCGGGTGCACAGGCATCGGCAGGTCGCTGCCCGCGCGTAGGGTGCGCCAGCGTGGAGGACAAGCCCCGGGTCGCCGTCGTCACCGGCGCGGCCCGCGGGATCGGGGCGGCCGTCGTACGCCGGCTGGCCGACAGCGGCTGGCACATAGTCGCCGTCGACGCGTGTGCGGATGACCCCGCGGTCGGCTATCCGCTCGGCACCCGCGACGAACTCGAGGCCGTCTGTGCCCCGTACGGCGACGCTGTGCGGCCTGCCGTCGCCGATGTGCGGGATCTGACCGGTCTGCAGCGGGCGGTCGCGGTCGCGGAGGACAGCTTCGGCAGTGTGGACGCCGCCGTGGCCGCGGCTGCGGTGATCGCCGGGGGCCGGGACGCCTGGAACACCGACGAGCAGACCTGGCGGGTGCTGCTCGACGTGGACGTCCTGGGTGTGGCGAACCTCGTCCGGGCGGCGGTCCCGGCACTACTGCGCCGGCCGGAGCCGCGGACCGGCCGCTTCGTGGCGATCGCCTCCGCCGCCGCCCACCACGGGCTGTGGCGGTTGTCGGCGTACAACGCCGCGAAGCATGCGGTGGTCGGCCTGGTCAAGGGGCTGGCCACTGATCTGCGGGGTACCGGCGTGACGGCGACTGCGGTGAGTCCCGGCTCCACCCGAACTCCGCTGCTCGACGCCACGGCGGCGATCTACGGGCTCGAGGGCGTCGAGGAGTTCGCCAGCCATCATCTCACCGAGCGGCTGCTCGAACCGGACCAGATAGCGGCCGCGGTCGGCTGGCTGTGCTCGGCGGAGTCGGGCGCGGTCACCGGCAGCGTGTTGCATGCCGACGGCGGCTTCACCGCGTGACTCGCCGGGATGCTCCCGCACCGCCGGCCGTAGGCGTTCCCCCGTCCGGCGTCCGGCTGCCTTCCGGATTCCGCATCGAGATCGACCCCCGGGTGCGGCGGTGCAACGACGGACGGGTGCTTCTCGGCGGCATCCCGCTCCGCCTGCTCCGGCTTTCCACCGTCGCCGCGGATTTGCTCGCCGCCACCTCGTCGCTCCGGGTCCGTGACGGTACGACCGCCGCACTTGCCCGCCGGCTGCTCGATACCGGCGTGGCCCACCCCCGCCCGTCCTCGCTGACCCCGCACGACGACGTCACCGTCGTGGTGCCGGTCCGCGACCGTCCCGAGGGATTGGACCGGCTGCTCAGCGCCGTACGCCGAACCGCCGGGCCGATCCCGGTCGTCGTGGTGGACGACGGATCCCGCGACGCCAACGCCGTACGCCGGATCTGCGCGAAGCACGTGGGCAACGTGGTCATCCGCCACGATGTCGCCCGGGGACCGGCCGCCGCCCGCAACGCGGGGCTCGGCGCGGCTACGACGCCGTACGTGGCTTTTCTCGATTCGGACTGCGTGCCGCTGGCGGGCTGGTTGCACCGCCTGCGAGGGCACCTCAACGATCCGCTCGTGGCAGCCGCCGCCCCCCGGATCGTCGCAGCGGAAGCCGCGGCGACGGGATGGCTGGCGTCGTACGAGACAGTCGTGAGCTCCTTGGACCTGGGGCCGCGCGAAGGTCCGGTGCACCCGCACGGCGGCGTCCCCTACGTCCCGAGCGCCGCCCTCCTTGTTCGCCGGGCGGCTCTGGGCGACGGGTACGACGAAACGATGCACGTCGCCGAGGATGTCGACCTGGCGTGGCGGCTGGTCGCGGCCGGTTGGCGGGTCCGGTACGACCCCACCGCGAAGGTTGCCCACGAGCACCGGACCTCCGTGGCGGCATGGGCGCGCAGGCGAGCGTTCTACGGCACGGGGGCAGCGCGACTGGCCGCCCGGCACGGTTCTGCTGTCGCACCGGTCGTGCTGTCACCCTGGTCAGCGGCGGCCTGGCTGGCGCTGCTCCTCGGGCGCCGCGCCGGGCCTGCCTGCGCAGCGGCGATCCTCGTGTGGGCGACCGCACGGCTGGCGCAGCGCCTGGCCGGAGTCGGTCCGAGGTGGCCGTTGGCCGCTCGGCTCGTCGGGCTCGGCTCGGTATTCACCGGTCGGCAGCTCGCCTCGGCGGTCATCCGGCACTACTGGCCGGTGAGCCTGGTCGTGGCGGCTGCCAGTCGGACTGCGAGACCGGCGATCGCGGCCATCGCCGTGCTGGACGGCGTGGTC
>JACCZY010000130.1 GCA_013695685.1 Geodermatophilaceae bacterium
TCCTGCCGCCGTGGGGGGTGAGTCGGCCTGTCCTGCCGCGGCGGCCGACCTGCCGCCACCGGTGCCGACGCTGCTCGCCGCGCCGTACGGGCGCCGGATCCGGCTGGTTTACCCGCCGCCGACGACCGGCCGGGCGGAGGTGCGCCGACTACCGGAGGGGATACACCCGCCGTTGCCCGGCACGGTTGTCGACGACGCGGACCGCCTCGGCGTTCCGGTCCCGGCGATGGGGCCGGGGCTTGCGGTGGACGCACACCAGGCGGCAGCGGTGACCGACTACGTCGTGCTGAGCATCGGTCGGACTGCAGCGGTGGCTGGGGCGAGTTCGGCGTACGTTCGGCTACCGGCAGCGAGCGGATTGCACTGGTCCGAGGGCATGCTGCGGTGGACCTGGCCGCCGGGGTGCACCGAGGTCGTCGTACTGTCCCGGGCCGACGCTCCCCCGGCCGGTCCCGACGATCCGCTGGCCAGCAGGCGCAAGGTCACGAACACTCGCTATGAACTCGACGCTGGCCTGCCGGTGGCCGAACCGGCACCGCTGCACGTAGCCGTGTTCGCGTGCATCCGGAGGGCCGACCGGCTGTACGTCGCCAGCGAGGCCTCCGCCACCGCCCGGACCACGATCACCTGAGCGCCCCGGCCGAGCTCCCCCACTTTCACTTTGCCTGCCGGGTGGCCGCCAGCTTGCCCGATGTCCGATTCACGCGGCCACCGGACAGGCAAAGTCACCTGCGGGGCACGCGGTCACCGGACAGGCAAAGTCGCCTGCGGGGCAGCCGCCAGCCGGTCAGCCGTCCAACTCCACGATCGTCCGCAGCGACGGTCCCCGGAGCTCTCGGAGCGAGCGCGAGGTGTCCTCGGCCGCCCGGAGGACGCGGATGACATTCCCGCCCAGCAGCGCAGCCAGATCCGGCTCTGACCACCGTCGATCGAGCAGTTCGGCGACCAGCGCCGGGTAGCACGACACGTCCTCTAGGCCGGCCGGCAACGTCGTCGTGCCGTCGTAGTCCCCGCCGATGCCGACGTGTTCGATCCCGGCCACATCCCGTACGTGCTCGATGTGGTCGGCCACCTGCTCCAGCCGGGCCACCGGCCGTGGATGCCGGTCGGCCCAGCGGGCATCGAAGGCGTCCCCGGCGGCGATGTCGCGGGTGTCGACTCCGGTGGCGCGGGCAGCCTCGTCGGCCTCCGCCTGCCAGTCCGCCCAGGCCTGATCAACGAACTTCGGGACGAACGTCACCATGCACACGCCGCCGTTGGCCGCGAGCGACCCCAGTACGTCGTCCGGCACGTTGCGCGGGTGGTCACACAACGCTCGTGCGGAGGAGTGCGAGAACAGGATCGGTGACTTGCTGACCCGCAGGGCGGAGCGCATCGTGTCGGGAGAGACGTGGGAGCAGTCGACGAGCATGCCCAGGCGGTTCATCTCCCGGACCACCTCCTCGCCGAACGCCGTCAGCCCGCCCACCGCGGGTACGTCGGTGGCCGAGTCGGCCCAGGGGATGTTGTGGTTGTGCGTCAGGGTCAGGTACCGCACGCCCAGGGCGTAGAGCGTGCGCAGCGTCCCCAGCGAGCAGTCGATCGAGTGGCCGCCCTCCGCGCCGAGCAGCGAGGCGATCCGGCCGTCCGCCGTGACCACGCCGAGTTCATCGGCGGTCCTCGCCAGCCCGAACGTGTGGGCGTAGCGGGTCACCATCGTGTGGACGGCGTCGATCTGCTCCAGCGTTGCGGTCACCGGATCCGGGATGTACGCCGGCACGTAAACCGACCAGAACTGGGCGCCGACGCCGCCCTCGCGCAGCTTCGGGATGTCGGTGTGGAGCGTGGGCTGCGGTACGGCGATGTCCAGCCGCTCGAAGTCGTACCCAGCCTGCAGCCGCATCGCCCAGGCCAGGTCGTTGTGCCCGTCCACAAGCGGGTACCGGCTCAGCAGTTCGCGCGCGACATCATGGCTCATCCGCCTATCCAACTCCGGCCGCCGGTCGACTATGAACAGGTACGGTCGAGCGAGCCTCCGACTGCTCCCGGCGGTGGCGGCCGGTGGATTGGTTAGCCTCGCGCGGGTGAACCCGTCCACGGCGCTGGCCCGCGTGCTCGTCGACGAGATGGCGCGCGGCGGCGTACGCGACGCTGTGCTGTCTCCCGGGTCGCGGTCGGCGCCCCTTGCGCTGGCCCTGGACGCCGATGACCGGATCCGGCTGCACGTTCGCATCGACGAACGTTCTGCCGGCTTTCTCGCGCTGGGGCTCGCGATGGTGTCGCGAAGGCCGGTCCCGGTCCTCTGTACGTCGGGGACCGCTGCCGCCAACCTGCACCCGGCGGTGGTCGAGGCATCGCAGGTCGGCATCCCGCTGATCGTCCTGACGGCCGACCGGCCGCCGGAGCTGCGGGCAACCGGCGCGAACCAGGCCATCGACCAGATCGGCCTGTACGGCGACGCGGTCCGGTTCTTCACCGACATCGGCGTTGCCGAAGACCGGCCAGGCGCCGTGGGCTACTGGCGCTCGCTCACGGCCCGCGCGCTGGCAGCCGCCGGGCATGCGACGGACGCCGGGCCGGTGCACCTCAACGTGCCGTTTCGTGAGCCGCTCGTGCCAGACGGCTCCGACGACTGGGTCGAACCACTGGACGGTCGAGCAGACCGTCCACTGTGGACGCAGGTGCTGGTCGACGAGCCGAGACCTCGGCCACTGGAGGAGGTACTCGGGCCGATACCGGAGCGCGGCGCCGTCGTGGTCGGGCACGGCGCCGTCGACCCGGCTGCTGCGCGACTCCTGGCCGAGACGCTCGGCTGGCCGCTGCTGTCCGAACCCACCGGTAACGCACGCGCCGGCACGCACGCTGTGCCGACGTACCCCCTGCTGTTGGGTGATCCCGACTTTGCTGCCGCTGTCCGCCCGGAGGCGGTGGTCGTCGTCGGCAAGCCCGGGCTGTCCCGGAGCCTGCTCGGGTGGCTGGCCGGCACCGGCCGGCACGTGGTCGTCGACCCCCGGCTGCGGTGGGCGGACCCGCTGCGTCGCGCGGACGTCGTGGTCCCGGCGGTCCCGACTGCGCGGCCTCGGGAGCCTACGGAGTGGCTGGGCCGGTGGCAGGCGGCTGACGCGGCCGCACGAGCTGCGGTGGACGCGGTGCTCGACGGCGTGCCGGAACCCAGCGAACCCCGGCTGGCCCGCGACCTCATGCGCGGACTACCGGCCGGTGCGCTGCTGCTGGCGGGCTCCAGCCGACCGATCCGCGACCTGGAGGCCTACTCGACCGGCCGCGAGGACGTGACGGTGATCGGTAACCGGGGCGCGAGCGGTATCGACGGGCTCGCCTCGACGACCGTGGGCGCCGCGCTGGCGCACGGCAGTCCGGTGTACGCGCTGATCGGTGATCTCGCGTTCCTGCACGACCACGGTGGTCTGGTGCTGGGGCCGGGGGAGCTGCGGCCGGACGTGACGCTTGTCGTCGTGGACAACGACGGCGGCGGCATCTTCTCGCTGCTGCCGCCGGCCGGCCAGCAGGGGTTCGAACGGCTCTTCGGCACACCGCACGGCCTCGACCTGGCCGCCGTGGCAGGCGCGGCCGGTTGGGCGTGCACCGTTGTCGACCACGCGGCCGACCTGTCGGATGCTCTCTCCGGCTCCGGCTCCGGCTCCGGCTCCGGCCCGCGGCTGGTCCTCGTCCGGACCCGTCGCGAGCAGACCGCGGCACTGCACCAGCAGCTGCAACAGGCCGTCAGCCGCGCCATTCGCGGTAATGACCTCCCGTTCGGCTGATCATGGGGTTTGACCGCTCAGGACCGGCCGGACCCCATGATCATCGAGGCCGGGCTACAGGCCCTCGAGGGCGTCGCGGATAGTCACCAGCTTGGCGTGGGATTCGGCGAGTTCGTCCTCAGGATCGGAGCCGGCGACAATCCCGCAGCCGGCGAACAACCGGACCCGCTCGCCGTCGACAGCGGCGCACCGCAGCGCGATGCCCCAGTCACCGTCGCCGGCGGAGTCCATCCAGCCGACCGGCCCGGCGTACCGCCCGCGATCCATCCGTTCCAGGTCGGGGATGAGATCGAGGGCGATGCCGGTGGGTGTACCGCAGACCGCGGCAGTGGGATGCAGCGCCTCGACCAGGCTCAGCACAGCGGTGTCAGTTCCCAGCCGGCCGGAGACCACTGTGGCCAGGTGGGCAACCGTCGCCAGCCGCAGCACCTCCGGAGTGTCCGGGGCGTCCAGTTCACGGCAGTACGGCGTCAGCGCGTCGGCCACCGAGCGGACGGCGTACCGGTGTTCCTCTTGGTCCTTGTGGCTGGCGAGCAGCTCGGCGACGAGGCGCTCGTCCTCGGCGTCGCGACCACGCCGCACAGTGCCGGCGAGTACCCGCGAGGTGACCTGCCGTCCCCGGCGGCTGACGAGCAGTTCCGGTGTCGACCCGAGCAGCCCGTCGACTGCGAACGTCCAGCACTCGGGGTAGCGGCCGGCCAGTCGCTGCAGCAGGAACCGCGGATCGACCGCCGGCTCGGTCCGCGCCAGCAGATCGCGGGCCAGCACCACCTTGTCCAGCTCGCCGGCCCGGATCCGCTCGACCGCCGCCGCGACCGCTGCGCACCACTCGGCCTGGCTGAGTGCCCCGTCGGCGTACGCCACCGCGTCGGGTCCTGCGGGCCGCGCCGGCGCGGGCAGGTCCCGGTCCGATCCGAACGTGGTCAGCCAGGACCGGCCACCCCGTCGGCCGAGCACGACCCGCGGGATGACGAACACCGATCCCGCCGTACGCCGGTCGAACGCGGCGCTGCCGAAGCAGACCGGACCCGATCCGGCCAGGCCGACCGCGTCGTCCACGACCATCGACGAGCACTGCTCGTCCCACCAGGAGGCCGCCACGCTGAAGGCGTCCGCGCCCCCTACCTCGACCCGGGCCAGCTCACCCCAGCCGACTAGCCCGTCGCCGCCGCGCACCCAGGCCAGCGCCCGTTCGCGGGGGAGGCGGGTGAGTAGTTCCCCGGGGTCGGCGACCGGCACCGACCGCACGGCGGTAGGCGGCGAGGAAACGGCCAAGCTCACCAGCCCACCTCGCTGCTCTTGCTCTGCGGCACGCGCAACCCGTTGGTTCGCCCGCTGGGCCCGCTCACGTGCCCAGCCTACGAGCCGCCGCCGTGCCGGGTCCCGGACCGCCCCAGAAGTTGACAACTCCCGCGAAGGGGTGGTCGCCGATCACCAACTGCGATCTACCCTGGGTGGCATGCGATGGTGACCGTTCGCCCGAGCCCCGCCGTACGCCCTCCGGCCCGCATACCCATTCGAACCGGAGGAGTTGCTCATGATCGAGATCCGACGTATCACTGTGTCCCAAACCGGCGCCGTCGCCGCCCTGTGGGACCGGATGTGCGGGGAGATCGCCGACCAGGTCGATCCCGGGGACGGCCTGCCGCCGGGCCTGCTCGGCGATCTGGCCGAGTTCTACGTCGTACCGGAGTCCCGCAGTCGGGGGATCAGTCGTCCGCTGGCCACAGCGGCCGTGGACTGCTTGCGAGCGCGACGTCTGGACCATCCGCAAGCACCTTGTGCAAGGGGTGCCTGAGGACTGTGGAGGCTCTCCGGGCTGTGTAGGGACGGCTCCGCGGCGCAGGCGCCCGACGCACTCTGCGGCACGTGGTCACACCGGCTCGGCGCCAGCACAGTGCTCGCGCCCTCGACGAGCTTGCCGCGGCGCAGGAGGCGTGCTGTCGCGGACCCAACTGGCCCGGCTCGGCGTCACCCGGCATCGCATCCGCAGCGAGATCAGGGCTGGGCGCCGGAGGTTGATCGGCCCGCGCGTCGTCGCCATGCATCGGGGACCGCTGGCCGACACCCCGCGACGCTGGATTGCCGTTCTGCACGGTGGTCCGCGGGCGGCACTGGCCGCCTGGACCGCGGCGGAGGTGGCTGGGCTACGTGGCTTCGAGCGAACCGAGGTGCACATCGTCGTAGCCCGAGGGCGGTTCGTCCCCAGGCTTCCCGCGCCCGCTTGCCCTGGCCCTGGCTGACATCGGTGGCGAGTGCCATTCGTTGGCCGATATCGACTTCATCCGGCTGTGCCGGCGGGCGAACTTGCCGCCACCGCGCCAGCAGTCGATCCGGGTGGTCGACGGGCGTCGCCGCTATCTCGATGCCGAGTGGTTGCGCGCGGATGGCACCCGGGTCGTCGCTGAGGTCGACGGGGCGCAGCACCTGACCCCTGAGCATTGGCTCGACGATATGGACCGGCAGAACGAGATCATGCTGGACGGCACCGTGGTTGCGGCTCCCTACCCCGGGCGCTGCGCTTCCACACTGCTCGGTGCCTCAGGCATCTTGCCAGGGCCCTGGACGTGCCACCCGAGAAGTTGTCAGTGGATCCGCGCCACCCGTGACGCGAAACCGCTGACAAGATGACGCGATGGGGGACCGCGGGAACCGGGCGTCGCTGGACAAGCGGCCCGCCGACGTGGCGGCGATGTTCGACGGTGTAGCCCGCCGCTACGACCTCACCAACACCGTGCTCGCCGGCGGGCAGGACCGGCGCTGGCGGCGGATCACCCGCGAGGCGCTCGGCCTCGGCCCCGGCCTGCGCGTCCTCGACGTCGCCGCCGGCACCGCCGTCTCGACGGTCGAGCTGGCGCGCAGCGGGGCGGACTGCGTGGCCAGCGATTTCTCCCTCGGCATGCTGCGTGAGGGCCGCCGTCGCGGCGTACCGCTCGTGGCGGCCGACGCGCTGCGGCTGCCCTTCGCCGACGCCAGCTTCGACGCCGTCGCCATCGCGTTCGGTCTGCGCAACGTCGCCGACCCGGATGCCGTGCTCGCCGAGATGGCCCGGGTCACCAGACCGGGCGGCAACCTGGTCGTGTGCGAGTTCAGCCGGCCGACCTGGCAGCCGTTTCAGACGGTGTATGTCGAGTACCTGATGCGCGCCCTGCCGACCATTGCCCGGGCGGTCAGCAGCAACCCCGACGCGTACGTCTACCTCGCCGAGTCGATCCGCGCCTGGCCGGACCAATCCGAGCTTGCCGCCCGGATCGGCACGCGTGGGTGGGAACGGGTTCAGTGGCGCAATCTCACCGGCGGGATAGTCACGCTGCATCGCGCCCGCCGGAGCAGCGTCGACTCCTGAGGAGCACGCTGTACGGCGCTGGCCTCCGGCGTGGAACCACCCCGTCCGGACGCATACACTGGCGGCAGACATCGTGAAATCCTTCACAATCGACATCGTGAAATCCTTCACAAGCAGATGACTGGGATCTCCGCATGAGCCTCTCCGCCGACAACGACGCCGACGTCATCGTCGTCGGCGCCGGTCCGGGCGGATCGACTGCCGGGTACTACCTGGCTCAGGCCGGACTCGACGTGCTGCTGCTGGAGAAGACGTCCTTCCCGCGGGAGAAGGTCTGCGGCGACGGTCTGACCCCGCGCTCGGTGCGAAGCCTGCTCGACCTCGGGATCGACACCAGCGAGGAGGCCGGCTGGCTGCGCAACAAGGGTCTGCGGGTGATCGCCGGCGGGCACCGGCTCGAACTGCCCTGGCCGGAACTCGCCTCCTGGCCGGACTACGGGCTGGTCCGGCCGCGGGCAGACCTCGACGACCTGATCGCCCGGCAGGCGCTCAAGGCCGGAGCCCGGCTGCAGGAGCAGACCCGGGTGGTCGGAGCCGAACTCGACGTGGCCGGCCGGATCGTCGGCGTACAGGCCAGGGTCGGGCCGGACAAGACACCGACGACGTACCGCGCTCCGCTGGTCGTGGCGGCCGACGGCGTGAGCGGGCGGCTGGCGGTGTCGCTCGGGATCACCAAGCGCGAGGACCGGCCGATGGGCGTCGCCGTACGCCGGTACTACACCTCGCCCCGGACCAACGACGACCACCTCGAGTCCTGGCTGGAACTGTGGGACGAGACGGGGCCGGACCGGCGGCTGCTGCCGGGATACGGCTGGATCTTCGGGATCGGTGACGGCACCAGCAACGTGGGCCTCGGCATCTTGAACTCCAGCGCGGCCTTCCAGAGCGTCGACTACCGCGCCCTGCTCGGCGCGTGGCTCGGCGGTCTGCCCGAGGAGTGGGGTTTCACCGAGGACAATGCAACCGGGCCGGTCCGCGGCGGTGGGCTGCCAATGGGCTTCAACCGCACACCGCACTACACGCGCGGCATGCTGCTCGTTGGTGACGCGGGCGGGGCGGTGAACCCCTTCAACGGCGAGGGCATCGCCTATGCCATGGAGACCGCGAAGATCGCCGCTGAACACATCGTGCAGGCACTCGCCCGGCCGGCCGGTCCGGCCCGCGAGGCGGTCCTGCGCGGCTACGTGCAGGCGCTCAAGGATGGCTACGGCGGCTATTACCGGCTGGGCGGCATCTTCGTCGACCTGATCGGGAATCCGGCGGTCATGAAACTGGCCACCCAGCGCGGGTTGTCGCACCCGAGGCTGATGCGGTTCGTGCTGAAACTGCTCGCCAACCTGACCGATCCGCACGGCGGCGACACCATGGATCGGATCATCAACGCGCTGACCCGACTGGCCCCGGCAGTCTGAGATGAGCCACGACGCCGTAGGGTTCACACGCTTCACGCCCGCAAGTGTGACCCCGACCATGACCCCGACGACACGACCCGGGAGGGACTGACGCATGCTCTCTCAGTACGTCCCCATCGTGGCGCTGTTCGCCCTGGCCGCCGGGTTCGCCATCTTCTCAGTCGCCGCTGCCCCCTTCATCGGACCGCGCCGCTACAACCGGGCCAAGCTCGACGCCTACGAGTGCGGGATCGAGCCGGTGCACCAACCGCTGGGAGCCGGTCGGTTCCCGGTGAAGTACTACCTGACGGCGATGCTCTTCATCGTCTTCGACATCGAGATCATCTTCCTTTACCCCTGGGCCGTGGCCAACGACTCACTCGGCATCTTCGGCCTCGTCGAGATGGTGCTGTTCATCCTCGCGCTGCTCGTCGCGTACGCCTACGTCTGGCGACGCGGCGGACTGGAATGGGACTGACATGGGCTTAGAAGAGAAGGTGCCCTCCGGCATCCTGCTGACCAGCGTCGAGAAGCTGGTCAACTGGAGCCGCAAGTCCTCGTTGTGGCCGGCGACGTTTGGCCTGGCCTGCTGTGCGATCGAGATGATGGCCAGCGGTGCCGGACGGTTCGACCTGGCCCGCTTTGGCATGGAGGTCTTCCGGGCCTCGCCCCGGCAGGCCGACCTGATGATCGTGGCCGGTCGGGTCAGTCAGAAGATGGCGCCGGTCCTGCGGCAGATCTATGACCAGATGCCCGAGCCGCGGTGGGTGCTCGCGATGGGCGTGTGCTCGTCCTCGGGCGGGATGTTCAACAACTACGCGATCCTGCAGGGGGTCGACCACGTCGTGCCCGTGGACATGTACCTCCCCGGTTGTCCGCCGCGGCCGGAGATGCTGATCGACGCGATCCTCAAGCTGCACTACAAGATCCAGCACGAGCCTCTGGGCGCCACCCGGGCCAAGCAGGTCACCGGCCGCGAGCCACTGGAACTGGTCGCCTCGTCGAAGCGGTTCGCCAAGTGACGCACCCCGAGGTTGGCCAGCCCGATCCGGACCGCGGGATGTTCGGTGTCGACGGCTCCGGGGACACCTCCGGATTCGGCGGGCTGGTCCGTGGCGAGCCGGGTGCGGCCGTCGTCGGCCACTCCACCGAACGCCCGTACGGCGGGTACTTCGACGAGGTGGCCGACCTGTTGCAGGCGGCTCCCGGGTCGCTGTTCGACAAGGCGGTGAGCCGGGTCGTGGTCGATCGCGGCGAGATCACCTTCTTCGTCCGCCGCGAGCACCTCGTGCCGCTGTGCCGGCACCTTCGCGACGACGAGAACCTGCGCTTCGAGTTCTGCTCCAGCGTGTCCGGCGTCGACTACCTCGACACCGGCTCGGTCGGAATCGACGACCCGGACCGGTTGCACCTGGCCTACCACCTGACCTCGATGACCCACCGGCGCCGGATCCGGCTGGAAGTCGCAGTCGGCGTCGCCGACCCGCACGTCCCGTCGGTCACCGGTGTCTACCCGACCGCCGACTGGCAGGAGCGGGAGACCTGGGACATGTTCGGCGTGATCTTCGACGGACATCCCGCGCTGACCCGGATCTTGATGCCCGACGACTGGGACGGGCACCCGCAGCGCAAGGACTACCCGCTGGGCGGCGTACCGGTGGAGTACAAGGGCGCCACGATCCCGCCGCCGGACGAGCGAAGGGTCTACCAATGACGACCAAAACGGATCCGTACGCCGCAGGTTCGCGGGAGACCACCGAAGGCCGGGTCTACACGGTCACCGGCGGCGACTGGGAGTCGACGTTCGCCGGCGACCTCCCCACCGAGGAACGCCTCGTCGTCAACATGGGCCCACAGCACCCGTCCACGCACGGCGTACTTCGGCTCGTCCTCGACCTGGAGGGCGAGACGGTCACCAAGGCGCGGGTGGTCATCGGCTACCTGCACACCGGGATCGAGAAGAACACCGAGTACCGGAACTGGACGCAGGGCACCACGTTCGTCACCCGGATGGACTACCTGTCGCCGATCTTCAACGAGACGGCGTACTGCCTCGGTGTGGAGAAACTGCTCGGTGTGGAGGCACCACAACGCGCGCAGACCATCCGGCTGCTGCTCATGGAGGTCAATCGGGTTGCCTCGCACTGGGTCTGGCTCGCGACCGGCGGGATGGAGCTCGGCGCCCTGACCGGGATGACGAACGGATTCCGGGCGCGGGAGAAGTGCATGGACATCCTGGAGTTCGTCACCGGGCTGCGGATGAACCATGCCTTCATCCGGCCCGGGGGGATCGCGCAGGACCTGCCCGACGGCACCGTGGACAAGATCCGCGCCTGGGCCGACGAGCAGGAGCGTGAGATCGGGGGCGTGCGCAAGCTGCTCGCCGGCCAGCCGATCTGGCAGCGCCGGCTCAAGGGCGTCGGGTACCTCAACGTCGAGGGCTGTCTCGCCCTCGGTGTTACCGGCCCGCTGCTGCGCGCGGCCGGCCTGCCGTGGGACCTGCGCAAGACCGAGCCCTACCTCGGCTATGAGGACTACGACTTCGAGGTGCCGACCCATCACGACGGTGACTGCTGGTCCCGCTTCG
>JACCZY010000137.1 GCA_013695685.1 Geodermatophilaceae bacterium
GGAACGCCGGGGTCGTCGGCTCGCCCCCGATATCTCCCCTCTCGATGGCGACCTCGTTGCTGCGGTCACGCTCGACGAGGGTGGCGGTGCGCCAGACGGACGGCGTCTCACCGCGGAGCAGCGGGACGAGCGATCGGCCATCGACAAAGTCTGGCGTCGCGGCCCCGGCGAGGTCGGCCAAGGTGGGCGCGCGGTCGATGTTGGAGGTGACCGATGGCTCGACGCGCGATGGGACGCCGGGTCCCCGCACCAGCAGCGGTACCCGAATCGCCTCCTCGTACGGCAACCCCTTGTCCGCCCGCCGATGCTGACCCAGCAGAAAGCCATTGTCGGAGGTGAAGAAGACGTCGGTGTTGTCGAGCGTCCCGGTGCGGCGAAGTGTCGTCAGGACATCCTCCACCATCTTGTCGACCGACTGCAGCGTCCGCAACCGGTCGCGGTGGAGAGCGTCGAGCGTTCGGATCTGCTTGCGACGCAAACGGGGACTCTGGTGAACGTAGCTCGGCTTGTCGTCGACATCTGCTTCGTTGAATGCATCTGTCCGCGGCACCTTCGCGTTGCCGAACGCTCGGGCGTAGCGGGGGGCTGGCGTCGCGGGGCCATGGGGTGCGCGCGGAGCCAAGTAGAGGAAGAAGGGTTTGTCGGAGCGCGCCGCGGTCTCGAGGAAGGTGATCGCCTTCCGGGAGAGGACATCGGTCAGATAGTCCTCCGGCTTGTTGCCGCGGTGGACCACCCGGTCGTTCTCGATGAGGTCGTAGTCGAAGTATTTGATCTCTGGCGCGGCACACCACTCGTCCCACCCGGGAGGAACCTTCGCCGTCTCGGGTTTGACGCCGTACTCGTTCAAGTACTTGCCGACGAGTGCGGTTCGGTAGCCACGGTCTTGGAGCCACGTGGCAACCGTCGACCGCTCGAGGCCGGTGCGGGCGAAGGCAGAGTAACCGCCCTCCGGGCCCTTGCCGGTCCAGAGGCCGTGGGTGTGGGGGGGCTGGCCCCGGAGGATCGAGGCGCGGGAGGGAGAGCAGCCAGGGGTGGAGACCACGAAGTTCGAGAACGATGTCCCGTCTTGACCGAGGAGGCGGCGAACCTTGGACATGGACTAGTGGTGCGTCACGGCTGAAACGCCAGTGGCCGGATTCCTGCTGGGCGACGGGGGCGACCGACGTTCCCGTCCCGGAGGTCCGACGATGGCGTACCCGTACCGCGTGTTCCTCGATGAGCCCCAGCGCGCCCACCTCCGCACTCTGGTCGGTTCGGGGGTTGCCCCGGCGCGGATGCTGACCCGCGCCCGCGTCCTGCTCAAGGCCGACCACGGCGAAGGCGGCCCCGGGTGGGCGGACGTGGCGATCGCCGGGGCGCTCGACATCCACCCCGCCACCGTGCAGCGGATCCGCCGCCAGTTCGTGGTCGAGGGGCTGGCGGCAACGCTTGAGCGCAAGCGCCCCGACCGGGTGTACGAGCGCGCCCTGGACGGGCGGCAGGAAGCCCACCTGGTGGCCCTCACCTGCGCCGAGGCCCCCGCCGGCCACGCCCGCTGGAGCCTGCGCCTGTTGGCCGACGAGCTGGTCCGCCTTGAGGTCGTCGACGCCATCTCCCACGAGACGGTGCGGCGCACGCTCAAAAAAACGACCTCAAGCCGTGGCTGAGCGAGCAGTGGTGTCTGGCCCCGACGGCGGATCCGGCCTTCGTCTGGCCCATGGAGGACGTGCTCGACATCTACGAGCGCCCCTCTGACCCGGCCCGCCCGGTCGTCTGCCTCGACGAGACCAGTCGCCAGTTGCTGGCCGACGCCCGGCCCCCGCTGCCCCCGGCGCCCGGCCACCCGGCCCGCCACGACCCGGAGTACGTCCGGGGTGGCGTGGTCAATCTCTTCCTGGTCACCGAGCCGCTGCGCGGCTGGCGGGACGTGCTGGTAAGCGACCACCGCACCCGCCTCGATTGGGCGCGCTGCGTCCGGCACCTGGCCGATGTCGCCTACCCCGACGCCGCGACGATCGTCCTCGTCATGGACCAATTGAACACCCACTCGCCCGCCTCGCTCTACGCTGCCTTCCCGCCGGCCGAAGCCAAGCGCTTGGCCAACCGGATCGAGATCCACTACACCCCCAAGCACGGCAGCTGGCTCAACATCGCCGAGATCGAGCTCGCCGTGCTCGAGCGCCAATGCCTGCGCCAGCGGTTCGGCGACCGCGGTGCGCTGGAGGCGGCGGTCGCGGCGTGGACGACCCGCCGCAACGCGGCCGGGGCGGCGGTCGACTGGCAGTTCACCACCGCCGACGCCCG
>JACCZY010000143.1 GCA_013695685.1 Geodermatophilaceae bacterium
CGCCCTCACCTCCGGCCGCCGACACAGGCAGCTCATCATCTGTCATCACGCCCATTCAGTGCTCCCTCCCAAGACCAGCCGGTCTCAGAATCGGGGCACCCCCTTACACAGACCATCAGACACGCCCGGATGTCCTGAGCCAGGACACTGCCGGGGGCACCGCAGTTGTGGACCGCACGCCCGACTTCGCGGCCGCCACCACCCCTACGCTGGGAACGTGGGGCGGCACACGCGCAAGCGGTCACCGGGCAGCGCGACGCTGGCCCTTGGCAGTCTCGCCGTGCTCGCCGTGGTCATCGTGGTGGTGGTGGCCCTTGTGCAGCCGGATCCGACATCCTCCTCCGACGGCGCCCGACCGAACCCCTCGGAGACCCCCGACCGCACGTCAACCGGCCCATTCGTAGCCCCTACGACGACTGCCACCCCGACGCCGACGCCCCCGCCCGGTGTCACGCTGGCGTTCGCCGGCGACGTGCACTTCACCGGACGCACCCAGTCGCTCCTCGACGATCCGGCCAGCGCGTTCGGCCCCATCGCCGACACGCTGTCCGCCGCGGACATCGCGATGGTCAACCTGGAGACGGCGATCACCGAGCGCGGGGACGAGGAGCCCAAGCAGTTCCATTTCCGCACACCACCCGTTGCGTTGGACGCGCTGGCCGCTGCCGGCATCGACGTCGCCTCCCTCGCCAACAACCATGCGGTCGACTACGGTCCGGCGGGCCTCGATGACACGCTCGCGGCGATCGAGCAGGGCGCGCTGCCAGTCGTCGGCGTAGGGCGCGACGCGGCATCGGCGTACGCCCCCTACCGCACCGAGGTCCGGGGGACGGCCATCTCCATCTTCGCGGTCAGCCAGGTCCAGGACCGGACGTACGCCGCCTGGACCGCGACCGACGACTCCGCGGGGATTGCCTCCACCGCCGACCGGGCTCGGCTCCTCACCGGGGTCCGCCAAGCGACGCGGGCCGGGGACGTCGTCATCGTCTACGTGCACTGGGGGATCGAGGGCGATCCCTGTCCTACCAACGGGATGGCAGCGCTGGCCACCGACCTGGCCGCGGCGGGTGCCGATGCGATCGTGGGGACGCACGCGCATCTGCTGCTCGGAGCCGGCTACCTCGACCAGCCGGGCAGCACCGCCTACGTCGCGTACGGGCTCGGCAACTTCCTTTGGTGGCGTGCGCAGGCGAGCTCGGACGACACCGGGGTTCTCACTCTTTCCGTGGCCCACGGGTCAGTGGTCGAGGCGGAGTTCACCCCCGCCTTGATCGACGATGTGGGCCGTCCGCAACCGGTTCTGGGCCCGCAAGCGCTCGCGAAGCACGTTGCGTTCGAGGAGCTACGCGAGTGTGCGGGCCTGCTCGCCGCTCCCGCCCGCTGACCGCACCCCCGGGTGGTCACCGCAGCCAGCGCCTGAGCTTCGGCGCAGCGGCCTGCGACCAGGCCGACTCGAACTTGGCCAGGGCCCGACGACCCCGCTCCTCCTCCAGCGCCTGCGCCCGCCCGAGCGCGAACGAGTCGCCGGCGAGAGTCGTCAGGCTGCTCAGCTCCGCGGCGCTGACGACGCTGTCCTGCACGTGCCCGAGCACCGTCTGCAACTTCTTCATCCGTGCACCGAACTTCCTGGCCGGCTTGCCGAACCGGGCGGTGGCCGCCTCGGCCGCGTAACGTGCCCGCTTCGCCGCCTTCCGCGCCTCGTGCAGTCGCCGATCGCGCTCGGCGTCGCTGAGATCGGGCTCGACTGCGGCGTCGTGAGCGCGACGCAGTCGTTTCCAGGAGCGGTGAACCGGCTTGGGCAGCACGGTCTTGGCGCTGCCGTCGGCGATCTCGGTGAAGGGCGGTGAGCCGACCAGGGAGTCGAGTGCGTCGAGCAGCCGGAAGTACCGGGGGCCGTCCAACTCGGCCAACAGATGCCGCCGGGCCTCGCGCCGGCGGGCAGTCAGATCGCGGTCGACGAGCGTCTGCAATCCCCGATTAGCGACGCCGTCGTCGGCGAGCAGTCCGTCGAGCCGCTCCCGGACGACCTCCAGATCGCGGGCCGGTCCCAGCAGATTCCCCAGCCAGCGAAGCTCGTCCCTGATCGGGTCGGTCACCTCCCGGTTGAACAGCTTCCGGTACGTCGCCAGCGTGCTGCGCAACCGACGGATGGCTACCCGCATCTGGTGGACAGCATCCTCGGCCTCCTCGCGGACTCCGGCGTCACAGCTCCGTAGCGCGCCGACCTGCTCCATCACATAGCGCATCACAACTGAACCAGCCGACGAACCAGCGGGTGGTGCCTCGGCGGCCGGGATTCGCGATCCGAGCGTGCGCGCCAGTTTCGACGAGCTGCTCGCCGGCCGGGCGCCGGCCTCGATCAACCGGGCGCCGACCGCGTCGAGGAGAGTCCGCTCACCGTCGACCAGCTCGACCTCGATCTCCCGCCAGCCGTCGGCACCGTCGGGTGTGGTGACGCTGACCTTGTCGTCGCAGACCTCGGCGAGCTCGCGGCCCTTGCCGCCGAGCAGCGGCCGGACCACCCGCACGGTGCGCATCGTGGCGATCGGAAGCAATCGCTGGTCCCGCACATGGACGCGAACGAGACGGGACAGCGCCACCGGAATTCGCCGCCCGGCACCGAGCGGAACGTGGACCTCCCGACGCTCGTCCGCTGCAACGGGCAGCTTGAGATGCCACCCCTCGTCTTCCCCGCCGGTACGCCGCCGCAGCGTCACTCTGGCCGCAGCCAGGCGCAGGTCGGCGGTGTCGAAGTACGTCGACTCGAGCTCGAACTGTCGCGGTTTCCCTTGCTTCGCCACACCATCCACTATGGACAGTGCCGGCAGCACGAAGGTGTCGTCGACCTCGAACTTGCGCTCGATCTCCAGCTGCTCCTTGACCATGGCGTCTTTCTACCCGAAACGGTCTTAGAGTGACCCCTCGTGCCCACCGGCGAAGTGCTCGTGCTCTTCGCGGCCGGGATTGCTGCCGGGACGGTGAACACGATCGTCGGGTCCGGATCCCTGATCACGTTTCCGACGCTGTTGGCCTTCGGCTACCCCCCGTTGCTGGCGAACGTGACGAACAACATCGGCGTACTGCCCGGATCGTTCAGCGGGCTCATCGTCTCGCGGGTGGAGCTGCGCGGGCAGCGGCAGCGCCTGGTCCGGCTGGCGGTCGGCTCGCTCCTTGGCGGGATAGCAGGCGCGGTGCTGCTCCTGCGGTTGCCGGAATCGGTCTTCGACGGCGTCGTGCCGGTGCTGATCCTGCTGGCGTGCGCACTGGTCGCGATACAGCCCAGGATCACGTCCGCGGTCAGGCGCAGGGGACGTCCGATCGGTCACGGTGCCGTCCTGCTGTGGGCTGCCGTACTGCTGACCGGTGTGTACGGCGGATACTTCGGTGCCGCGCAGGGCGTCATCCTCGTCGCTGTGCTGGGTGTGTTCGTCGATGAGGACCTGCCCCGGCTGAACGCGGCCAAGAATGTGCTGGCGGGAATGGCCAACCTGGCAGCCGCGATCGTGTTCGCGCTAACTACCGACGTGGCGTGGCATGCGGCGCTCGCCATCGCTGCCGGTGCGGCGATCGGGGGGCAGTTCGGACCACGAATAGGCCGCCGGCTTCCGCCGGCGGCCTATCGAGGTGTCATCGTGGTAGTGGGTGTCGCGGTCTCGGTGGTGCTGCTCCTCGATTGAGCACGGCCGGAACCGCGGCCGTCAGCGGAACCCGCCGATCTCCCACGGCCCCCAGATCGCGAAACTCAGACCGAAGTCGGACTGGATGTTGACGAAGAGGGTGCGCCAATCCGGGCTGAAGGTGGAGCCGGCGAACTCGTCGTTCTCCCGGCCCTCGATGGCGTTCTTGGCGAAGTCGAATATCTCGCCTTGAACGGTGAGGCCGCGCACGTAGTTGCCGTCGCCACCGTCTTCGCAGATGACGAGCGATCCGCTCTCGCTGGTCGTCACGTTGTCCGGGAAGTCCAGCACCTCCTTGGACGGTGACTCGTAGACCAGGGTCAGGATGTGCCGCCTGGTGTCGTAGGACCAGACCTGTCCACGGCCGTGGCCGTAGCCGGAGGGCTCGTCCGCGTCCGGGGGCTGGGTGCCGCCCTGAGTGGACACGAAGTGGATCCTGCCGTTGTCGGCGACCGCGCCCTCGAGCCGGGAGAATCGGGCGGCACCCTGGGCGAAGCCCTGCAGGCCGACCGCCTGGATGGCCGTGTCGTTCGACGGGGTGCCGCGGAACGTCGGATCCGGGTCTGGGATGTCGACCCATCTGACGAGGAACCGCGAACCGGCCGGCGGTGCCGGCTCGGTTTCGCCGGACAGGTCGGCGGTGGTCTCGTTCACGACAGCAAGCATCTGCAGCCGTCCACCGTCGAGCAGCCGGCCGAGTCGCATCGGGTCGACCGGGGGGAAGTAGCGGTAGAACCCGGAGGGGAAGGCGAAGTTGTCCTCAGTCATATAGAGCGCCTTGGTCACCGGATCCCAAGCCGCCGCCTCGTGCGCGAACCGGCCGGCGCTGCGGATGGGCCTGCCCGCCGAGACCCCGCCCACCGGTACCTCATAGATGTAGCCGTGCTTCTTGAGCCCGTCGTTGGGCTGCCCGGTGAAGTCCGGCCCCACGTCGCCGCCGTTGACAGTCTCCTCGCAGGTAACCCAGGTGCCCCACGGCATCGGGCCACCCGAGCAGTTCTGCTGCGTGCCGTTGAGGCTGACGAAGCTGCGCGAGACGTTGCCGAAGCCATCGACCTCGACCGTCGTCGTGCCACCGCCGGTCAGCGGGTCGTAGGCCTGGCTCGGGTCGCCGAAAGCACCGACCGGACCGTTGATCTCGTGGTTGCGGACCAGCGTGTACAGGTCGCCCGGACCGGCGAAGGCGGCCATGCCGTCGTGGCGGGGAGGCACCGTCGTACCGTCGGTGAGCTGCGAGCCGGCCGGCTCGAAGGACCGGTAACGGAACCCGCGGGGGAGCAGCAGCCGAACCACCCCGTCGCGCAGATCCGGCCGCGGCAGCAATGCTCCGTAGCCCGGATAGCGATCCACAATCGGTGCGGCGTTGGCGATGTTGACGAAGCCGTGGAACGGCCCGCCGGCGAGCCCGACGCCGGTAGCCACCGCCGCTCCCTTGAGGAACGTTCGTCGTTGCACGTCTGTCATAGGTCCTCCCGAAGTATGGCGATCAGCCGAAGCGGCGGACCAAACGTAGCGGCCGATGCTGTCGAGGTCGAGCCCTTCACCCGCCAGACGTCGCACCGGACCGGCCGGCCGGTGGCAGACTGCGGGTCATGTCCAACAGCGAGAAGCAGTCCGCCACATCCGCTGATCAGGCCGAGAAGGAGCACGCCGCAGACATGGAGGCCGCGAAGCAGGCCCTTGCCCGTGTCGCGGCCGAGCGCGAGGCCCGGGCCGAGGCGTTGCGCAACGTCAGCTCGGGCGGACGGGGCGGCTCGAAGGTCTCCGGCCGTGGCCGCCAGGGCGGCGCGGGCGCTCGCACCTCGGTCAGCAAGTCTGGGGACCGCTGACCCGGCTCATCTGCCAGCCGTGATCAGGGGGTTTCGTCGGCCGGGACCGGCGAAATCCGATGATCGTCGGAGTCCGCACCGGCCGGGTGCGGGGCGAGCAGGCCTCGCCTGAGCCGCTCGGCGCAGAGCCGGGCGAGTACGTCGTACGCCGGCTGCCCGACGAGCGCGACCAGCTCGGGCCGGTAGCTGACGTACAGGGGCTCGCCGCCGACGTGAGCCTCCGGGGAACTTGCGCACCACCAGTGCAGGTCGTGACCTCCCGAGCCCCAGCCGCGCCGGTCGAACTCGGTGATGGTGCTGACCAGGATGCGGGTGTCGTCGGGGCGGGTGACCCACTCCTGCTCCCGGCGTACCGGTAGCTGCCAGCAGACGTCGGGCTTGGTCTGCAGCGGATGCCGCTGAGTACGCAACGCCAGCGCGTGCAGCGCGCAACCCTCCCCGCCGGCGAAGCCGGGACGGTTGAGGAAAACGCAGGCCCCGTCGACGACCCGGGTGCGCTTGCGGTTGTGTTCATCGCCGACGGAATCACGCTCGGTCCATGACCGCTGGCCGGCGGCATAGAACTGCCAGGTCTGCGGTGTCAACTCGCGCATCGCGCGGCGGACCCGTTTCTGGTCCGCCGTGTCGGTGAAGAACGCCCCGTGCGTGCAACAGCCGTCGTCTGGACGGTCACGAAGAATGCCGTGACAGCCGGCACCGAAGATGCACGTCCAACGCGAGCACAGCCAGGTGAGGTCGACCCGGATCACATGCTCGGCGTCGGCCGGATCGGTGAAATCCACCCACTCCCGCGGAAAGTCGAGTGGCACCTCTGGCCGTGGCCGATTCGGCATACCGGGCAGGGTATGCCGGTGAGTTAGCGTGGCCGGATGCGCCTCGGTGTGCTGGACGTCGGCTCGAACACGGTGCACCTGCTTGTAGTCGACGCCCATCGTGGGGGCCATCCGCTGCCGACGCACTCCGAGAAGACTGTGCTGCGGCTGGCCGAACACCTCGACGGTTCCGGCAAGCTGTCCAAGACCGGCGCGAACGCGCTGGTCTCGGCGGTGGCAACGGCGCGGCGGGCGGCGCTGGAGCTGGACTGCGACGATCTGCTGGCCTTTGCCACCTCGGCGGTCAGGGACGCGAGGAACTCAGCGGCGGTGCTCGACCGCGTCCGTGACGAAACCGGCGTCGACCTGCAGGTCCTCGCCGGCAGGGACGAGGCGTGCCTCACTTTCCTGGCGGTACGGCGGTGGTTCGGCTGGAGTGCCGGCCGGCTCGCCGTGATCGACATCGGTGGTGGTTCGCTGGAGCTGGCCAGCGGAATCGACGAGATTCCGGACGTGGCGATCTCACTGCCGCTCGGTGCCGGCCGGCTGACGCGGGAGCACTTCACCGGCGATCCGCCGAATCGCAGCGACATTCAGGCACTGCGGTCCTACGTCGGCGAGCAACTGGCTGCCAGATCACCTGAACTGCTCGCGGCCGGAGTCCCCGACCGAGCGGTGGCTACGTCGAAGACGCTGCGCTCGCTGGCCCGCCTCACCGGGGCGGCACCCTCGAAGGAGGGCATGCGCGTTCCTCGGCACCTCGGGTTGCCGGGTCTGCGCCAAGTCATCGGGTTCATCTCGCGGATCGCCGCGGAGGATCTGGCCGAGCTCGAAGGCGTGAGCCCGGCCCGGGCGCACCAGCTACTCGCCGGTGCGATCGTCGCCGAGGCGGCGATGGAGGCGCTGGGCCTGCCCACCGTCGAGATCTGCCCATGGGCGTTGCGCGAGGGCATCATCCTGCGCCGGCTCGACTGGCTCGAGGGCGGCTGATCATGACCCCGGCCGACCAACCGACGCCGGGTTCACCGCGGACCCTGGCCGACATCCTGCGTGAGGCGGGCATCGAGCCAGTTGGCGTCGGCGGCCGCCGACACCGCATCGAGACCTCGGCCGAGCCCGACCCCGATCTTGACCCCGCGGGTGACACGGACGCGGAGCCGGAACCAGAGCCCGATGCCGGTGACCGCCGAGAGGTGTCATGGCATAGGGGAGTGCTCAGCTGGCTCGTCTTCGCTGTCGAGCTGGTCGTCGCCGCAGTCCTCGGAGTGCTGATCTGGTACACCTTCAGCCTGCTGTGGGAGCTCTACCCGTACGCCGCAGCCGCCGCCGCACAGCTCGTCCTCGCCGGTGTGGTGACCACCGGCCAGATGCTGCGGCGATGGCGCTCGCAGGAGCCGTTGGGAACGGCAGCGATCACAGCGCTGTTATTGGTGGCGGCGATTCTCGTCGTACTCCCGGCCGCCGTCGTCCTGGCCCGCAGCTAACCCATGACATCGGCTGGCGGCAGTCGCGGGCAGGCGGTCCGGATTCCACGCGCCAGGGTGGCGTTGTCGACGATGGCCGCCTACCCGGAGTCGGTGGCTACCGCTTTCGGACTGGCGGCCCGCACCGGCTATGACGGGCTGGAGGTGATGGTGTGGACGGACGCGGTGAGCCAGGACGTCGATGCCCTGCTGCGCCTACGTGACCGGTTCGCGATTCCTGTCCTCGCCGTACACGCCCCCTGCCTGGTCATCACCCAGCGGGTATGGGGGACCCGACCGTGGGGAAAGCTGGACCGGGCGGCCGAGGCCGCCGCGCGGCTCGGAGCGGACACGGTCGTCGTCCATCCGCCGTTTCGCTGGCAGCGGGAGTACGCGCGCGGCTTCGCCGCCGGTCTCGTGCGGTTGGCCGAGGAAACCGGGCTCCGCTTCGCGGTGGAGAACATGTTTCCGCTGCATCTGCGCGGCCGGCAGGTGTCGGCGTACGCCCCGGACTGGTGCCCGCTGGACGACGACTACCGGCACTTCACCCTCGACACGTCCCACACCTCGGTCTCCCGAACCGATCCGCTCGCGCTGCTGGACGAGATGGCCGACCGGCTCGCCCACGTGCACATCGCCGACGGCACGGGGCAGCGCAGTGACGAGCACCTCGTTCCCGGCCGCGGCACCCAACCCTGCGCCGCGGTCCTCGAACGGCTGGCCCACCGTGGCTTTCCCGGGACCGTCGTGGTGGAGATCAGTACCGGCCGTGCCCGCAATCGCGCAGAGCGCGAGGCCGACATCGTTCAGGCGCTCGCCTTCACCCGTCTGCACCTGGCCGCCCCGGCGCACCCTGGGGCCGGAGCGGAGGGCCACTGATGGCCCGGACCGGCCGGCGGCCCGGCAACGTCGACACCAGGCAAGCAATCCTCGATGTCGCCAGGGCGCAGTTTGCCGAATTCGGGTACGACGGTGTGTCCCTGCGGGGCGTGGCCCGGGCGGCCGGTGTCGACCCCGCGCTGGTGCACCACTACTTCGACGGCAAGTCCGGCCTCTTCGCCGACGTGCTCGCGTTGCCGATGGATCCGGCCGCTGTGCTCCCGTTCATCCTGGAGGGCGACCAGCGGGAGCTGGGGGAGCGGATCATCCGCTTCTTTCTCGGCTTATGGGAGTCACCGGAAACCGGTCCACGGATGGCTGCGGCGATCCGCGGCGCCCTCTCCAGCGAGGAGGGATCGGTGCGGCTCGGCGCCTTCTTCGTCCGCGAGGTCATGCAGCGGGTAGCTGCGCAACTCCAAGTCGACCGGCCGATGCTGCGCGCCTCGCTGACCGGATCGCAGCTCATCGGGGTCGCAGTGGCGCGTTACCTGGTCCGAGCGGGGCCGCTGGTGGAGGCGAGCACCGAGGAGATCGTGGCTGCTGTGGCGCCGACCCTGCAGCGGTATCTCACCGGCGACCTGCCGGCGGCTCTTGCCTCCCAGGTGCCACGCGGGTAGATTTCATCGTATAGTGAAATCATGGCTCGGAGGAATACCGTGGGAGATGACCCAGCTGTCGTGATCGACAGGCTCACCGTCCATCGCGGGGGACATCTGGTCCTTGATGCGGTGTCGTGCGAGGTGGCAGCGGGCAGTGTCACCGGGCTGCTAGGCCCCAGCGGCTCGGGGAAGAGCACCCTGATCCGGAGCGTCGTCGGCGTACAGAAGATCAGCGGAGGCACCGTCGAGGTCCTCGGAAAGCCGGCGGGCAGCCGGCCGCTGCGCTCACTGATCGGCTACCTCACCCAGGCGCCCAGCGTGTACGCCGACCTCAGTGTCCGCGAGAACCTGCGCTACTTCGCTGCGGTCCTCGGGACAGCACCGTCCGATGTGGACAGTGTCATCTCCGCAGTGGGATTGACCGACAAGGCGGGTGCGTTGGTCGGACGGCTCTCCGGTGGGCAGCGCACGCGGGTCTCGCTGGCAGCGGCGCTGCTCGGTGCGCCTCGGGTGCTCGTCCTCGACGAGCCGACAGTGGGGCTTGACCCCGTGCTACGCCGGGATCTCTGGGAGCTGTTCAACGAACTGGCCGGCCGCGGCACCACGCTCCTGGTGTCCAGTCACGTCATGGATGAGGCCGAGCGGTGCTCGCAGCTGCTGTTGCTACGCGACGGCAGGGTGCTGGCGGCGGACTCGCCTGCTGCCATCCGCGACCGCACCGATACCCATGACCTCGAGTCGGCGTTTCTCGCCCTCATCGATGCCGAACAGGTGCCGTCGCCATGAACGCTCGCATCACCCTGGCCACCGCGGGTCGTGTCCTGACACAGCTCCGGCATGACCACCGCACCATCGCGCTGCTGCTGATCGTGCCGTGTCTGCTGCTCGCGCTGCTGTCGTGGGTTTTCGACGGGGAGCCCGCCGTCTTCGACCGGATCGGGCCGTTGTTGCTGGCCATCTTCCCGCTCGTGGTGATGTTCATCGTGACGTCGGTGGCGATGCTGCGCGAACGCACGTCCGGGACCCTCGAGCGACTCCTGACGATGCCGATGAACAAGCTGGATCTGTTGCTCGGCTACGCGGTGGCCTTCGGCGTCCTCGCCGTCGTGCAGGCCGGGCTGGCCGGCGCGGTGAGCCTGTGGCTGCTAGGCCTGGACATCGTGGGCAGCGCCGGCTGGCTGCTGGTGACCGCGCTGCTGTCGGCGCTGCTCGGCACTGCGCTTGGGCTGCTCGCCAGCGCTTTCGCGCAGACGGAGTTCCAGGCCGTGCAGTTCATGCCGGCGTTCGTGCTGCCGCAGCTGCTGCTGTGCGGGCTCTTCGTGCCCCGCGAGGCGATGCAGAGCGTGCTCTCGGCCGCCTCAAACGTGCTACCGCTTTCCTACGCCGTCGACGCGATGGCTGAGGTGGCAGCCAGTACCGGTCTGACCGCGGCGGCCGGGCGGGACTTCCTCGTCCTGGGCGCCTTCATCGTCGGTGCCCTGGTCCTCGGCGCGGCAACGCTGCGGCGACGTACCGCCTGAGCTACCGCTCAGGGCCTCGCCTGCAACACGATGTTGAAGGGCGTCTCCGACACTCGGCGGACGCTGCCGAAGCCGGCGCCGGTGATCACCTCACGCAACCGGGACTCGCCCGCCTGCG
>JACCZY010000161.1 GCA_013695685.1 Geodermatophilaceae bacterium
GTCTCCCGCAACGCATCGGCGGCTCCGGCCGCCGCCGCCGCGACCACCACGTCCAGCTTGTCGCTGCCGGCCCGCTTGGCGGCCTCGGCGGCGGCCCTCGCGACGGTCAGCACTGTTCCCTCGACCGGCTCGGCCACCGCCCCGTAGGCGAGCGCAACGGCTCTGGCCAGTCCGTCGGCGAACGCCTGCCCGTCCGGCGCCGATGCAGCCGCGGAGACGCCCTCGGCGATCCCGCGCAGGATCTGACTCACGATGATCCCGGAGTTGCCCCGGGCGCCGAGCAGCGCGCCGCGAGCCATCACCGCAGCTGTCGAACCGGCGCCTTCGGGCAGTTCCCGCCGGAGCAGATCGGCAGCTCCGCGTAGCGTCAGGAGCAGGTTGGTGCCGGTGTCCCCGTCCGGCACCGGGTAGACGTTGAGGGCATCGATCTCCTCGCGGTGGTAGTCCAGCGCCTCGACGCCGGCCGCGCACCAACGCCGGAGCGTGGCGGCATCCAACGTCGTCACCATGGTTGCCGAGCCTAACGGGGAGCACCGACGCGATTGGGCGCACGCGCACGGCCTCGGCTATCCTGGGGAGTAATGCCCGGCGTATCGCCGTGGGCAATGACATTTCCGGGACAACCCGCTCAGGAGTGATCGACGTGGCAGCCGTCTGCGATGTGTGTAGCAAGAGCCCGAGCTTCGGTATGTCGGTCTCGCACTCCCACCGCCGTACGAGTCGCCGGTGGAACCCGAACATCCAGACCGTGCGTGCGATCGTCAAGCCCGGCACCCGCCGCCGGTTGAACGTCTGCACCTCCTGCCTCAAGGCCGGCAAGGTAGTCCGCGGCTGACCGCCGCTCGACTCAGCGACCGATGCCACGCGAGCGTGCGGCGGTGACGATCAGTCCGACGACGGTGTTCCGGGGCAGCACCGTGGAGTCCAGCACCAGGTGGTACTGACGGCAGTCGTACGGGTCGCGGCGGTAGAAGTGCCGCCAGTACGCGATTCGTGCCGCGTCGTTCTCCCGAAGCGTGCCCATGTCGATGTGCTCATCCAGCTCGGCGAACGCCTGCGCGTGGGCCAGCCGCGCCTCCGGCGGTCCGTCGAGCCGAACATGCAGGGCATCCAGTACGTCGGCCAGCACCAGGGCTCCCGCCCGCCCGAGGATCACCCCACCGGTGCTGCCCGCCACCTCGTGCAGCACCTGCTCGGTCTTCTCCCGGAAAGCCCGCTCGTCGGGCACCGGCGAATAGGCGAGGGGACCGGCACCGGACAGGTCCGGAACCAGCGCCATCGACGAGATCACCCGCCACAGACCGCTGGCCACCGTCTCGTCCTTGGCTTCGGCGTCATCGAGGGACACGCCGAGCTTGTGCGCGACCGAGGCCGGGATCGCGCGGTCGACGAAAGGCAGCCCCAGCGTCTCGGCAACCTCGGGTCCGACCTGGCTGCCCAAGGCACCGTACGACGCCGAGATCGTGACGATTCCCATCGCACCTCGCCTACCGCTAGCCAGTGTCCCGATCATGCCAGTTACCGGCCGGGGCGCACCCGGCCACCGTGGCCTATTCGACGGCGAAGGCCCGGTTCTAGGTGAGGAGGAACACGATGGTCGACTCGACGTCACGCCTCTCTGACAAGGCTCCCAGCAACCGGAGCGGGCCGCGCTACGCGCGATGCGCCTGCATGTGCTTGCCGTAGTACCGCGCGTCGGGCTCGTCCCGGTAGGGACCGTAGCCGGGCACCGGCATGTACCCGGAGGAGACGTACAGCTCGACCGCCTCCGGTTGCCGCGAACCGGTGAACAGCTCGATCTGCGGCCGGCCGGCAGCGGCAGCGGTGCGCTCCAGCTCGGCCAGCAGCGCCCGAGCCACCCCACGGCCGCGAGCCTCCGGTACGACGTACATCCGCTTGATCTCCGCAGCCCCGTCGCCGTGGGCACGCCAGCCGCCGCAGCCGAGCACGGAACCGCTCTCGCCGTGGGCGACGAGGAACAGGCCGTACGGCGGGGTGAACTCGGCCGGGTCCACCGGTGTCTCGTCCGGTCCGCCGTACCGCAGGACGTACTCCTGCTGGACCCGCTCGATCAGCTCCTGGGCAACGGGATCGTCGAACGGCAGCGGCTCGATGCGCATCAGGTGCGGAAGGAGTCCCAGCCCGGCAGCGGGTACGCCGCTCCGTCGACCAGCACACCCTCGCCCTCATCGACCCGGCCGATCACCGTCCAGGCGCCCGGCACCGACGCGGCTGACGGGAACGTCGCCACCAGCGCGTGGTCCTCACCGCCGGTGAGCAGCCAGCGCATCGGGTCGACGTTCAGGGCACGGCCGACGTCCTGCAGCCGCGGGCCGACCTCCAGGCGGGCGGTCTCGATGCCGATCTGTACGGCGCTGGCGGCGGCGATGTGCCCGAGGTCCTGGACCAGCCCGTCGCTGACGTCGCACATGGATGTCGCGCCACACACGGCGGCCACTGGCCCCTCGGCGTACGGCGGGGTAGGGCGACGGTGGGCGGCGATGATCTGTGCCGGCGAGCGGAAGCCGCGGCTGAGGACCGCGAAGCCGGCGGCCGACCAGCCCAGGCGCCCGGTCAGCGCGACGACGTCCCCGGGTTCGGCGGCGGCACGCGTCACCGGCGCTCGGCCCTCCAGGTCCCCGAGAGCGGTGACGGCGACGGTCAGTGTCGGACTGCTGCTGACGTCGCCGCCGACGAGCACCGCACCGACCAGCGCGCACTCCGCGTCGAACGCGGCGGTGAACTCCCTCGCCCAGACCACCGGCAGGTCGCGCGGGCACGCCAGCCCGACCAGCAGGGCGGTCGGCACGGCCCCCATGGCGGCGATGTCGGCCAGATTCTGGGCTGCCGCCTTGACCCCAACGTCCTCGGCGGAGGACCAGTCCCGACGGAAATGGCTGCCCTCGACCAGCAGATCGGTGGAGACGACGACCCGCCCGTCGGCCGCCCGGACCACAGCTGCGTCGTCCCCCGGACCGAGCAGGCACGACGGCCCGCCACGCAGCCGCCCCGTCACCTGCTCGATGAGTGCGAACTCGCCAATCTCGCCGACTGTGATGACCCGACCTCCTGATCCGTCCGGTAGGTTTCTACCTGCTCCCCCGCCCGCGCGACGAAAGGGATGGCTGTGGTCCAGGCTTACATCCTCATCCAGACCGAAGTCGGCAAGGCTGCCGCCGTCGCCACCTCTGTCGCCGAGATCAAGGGCGTCATGGCCGCGGAGGACGTCACCGGCCCCTACGATGTGATCGTCCGGGCCGAGGCGCGCAATGTGGACGAGCTCGGCAAGCTGGTCGTGGCCAAGGTGCAGGGAGTCGACGGCATCACCCGCACGCTGACCTGCCCAGTCGTCCACCTCTGATCCGCCCGGCAGCGTACGCGACAGCGGTCGCGCTCCCCCTCTTCGTCGTCCTCGCCCTGTTGTTCAACTCCGGTGGTGAGCCGGAACCAGAGCCTGCGCCGCCGAGTGCCCCCCGCGCCGAACTTCCGGCGCTCGAGGTGGAGACGCCGGAGGTGACCCCGGACGCCGACCGGCTGTGTCCCACCCTGATGGGCGGCCTACCGCTGGTCCTGGCCGACTCCCAGGCCAGGCCGGTCCGCTCCGCCTCGGCGTACGCCGCCGCCTGGGGGGACCCGCCGATAGTGCTGCGGTGCGGAGTGCCCGCCCCACCCGAGCTGGCGGCGGACTCCTCGCTGCTGCAGATCAACGGGGTGGCCTGGTTCACTGAACCCGGCGAGGACGGAACCGTCTGGACCGCGGTCGACCGCGAGGTGTACGTCGACGTACAGGTGCCGAGCGGGCAGGCCAGCGGACCGGTGGCTCTGCTCAGCGAGGTCATCACCGACCGGCTGCGGCCAGCTAGCCGGCCGAGTGCCTCGCCAACGCCGACACGATGAGCCGGTCCATCAGTGCCGGGTAGCTGAGCCCGCTGGCCGCCCACATCCGAGGGAACATCGAGATCTGGGTGAAGCCGGGCATGGTGTTGATCTCGTTGACGACAAGCCGGTCTCCGGTGAGGAAGAAGTCCACCCGGGCGAGCCCTTCACCTGACAGCGCAAGGAAGGCCGCGCAGGCCATCTCCCGCACCCGCTCGGTGTCCTCTGCCGGCAGCACGGCCGGTACGTCGAACTCGCAGGCATCGTCGAGATACTTGGCCTCGAAGTCGTACCAGTCATGGCTTCCCACCAACCGGATCTCGCCGGGCACGCTGGCCTCCGGCGGCCCACCGTCCACGCCCTCCAGTACGCCGCATTCGATCTCGCGTCCGGTCACCCCCGCCTCCACGACAACCTTGGCGTCGACGGCGCGGGCAGTGGCCACAGCGGCGGCGAGATCGGACCAGCTGGTGACCTTCGTGATGCCGATGCTGGAACCGGCCCGGGCGGGTTTGACGAAGACGGGGAGCCCGAGCCGGTCCCGCTCGGATTCGGTCAGGTCCGCACCACTGCGGAGTACGGCGTACTCGCCGACGGGGAGCCCGGCGGCGGCGAGCAGCTTCTTGGTGAACTCCTTGTCCATCCCGGCCGCGCTGGCGAACACCCCGGCCCCGACGTAGGGCAGGCCGGTCATCTCGAGCAGTCCCTGGATGGTCCCGTCCTCGCCGTAGCTGCCGTGCAGCACCG
Organism: Geodermatophilaceae bacterium; assembly: GCA_013695685.1. Classification (GTDB taxonomy): domain Bacteria; phylum Actinomycetota; class Actinomycetes; order Mycobacteriales; family Geodermatophilaceae; genus JACCTY01. The sequence continues at coordinate 4,624 of JACCZY010000161.1, forward strand.
GGAAGACGACGTCGACGGCGTTGAGGGCGGACGGGCCGGCGACGGCGTCGAGCAGGATCAGGCCGCGCGCGGCAGGGTCACCGGACAGGACGACCGAGGCGCCCTTGCTGACCGCCGGCAACTCGCCGTCGCGGATCTGCAGGGAGTCGGGGTCGTCGGCGGCGAGCACCCACGACCCGTCGGTGGTGATGCCCACCGGTACGACGTCGTACCGGTCCCGGTCCAGTGCCCGCATCACGTTGCCGGCGGACATGCAGCTGATCGCGTGCTCGGCGCTGCGCCCGCCGAAGACGACAGCGACGCGGATCTTCCTGTCGATGATCATGGGGTTTCGCCGGTCAGGGCCGGCTTAACCCCATGATCACGGCTGAAGCATGGCCTCACGGGCGCGACCGTAACGAGTCCGCGGCCGCGACGAAGTCGGCGACAAGGTCGGCGGTGTCCTCACAACCGCAGGACACCCGGATGAAGCCCTCCGAGACGCGATCGCCGCCCCACTGCGCGCGCCGGTCGACCGTGGTGTGCAGGCCGCCGAAGCTGGTAGCCGCGATGGCAAGACGGCTCGCGGTCAGGAATCGCTCGACCGTCGCGGCGTCAGCCAGTTCGAACGACAGCAAGCCGAGCGGGCGGCGCATCTGCCGGGTGAACTGGTCGTGGGCCGGATCGTTGGGTAGCCCCGGATAGCGCAACCCCGACACCGCCGGGTGGTCGACGAGGGCGTGGGCGAGTGCCCGCGCGTTCGCGGCCTGTCGGTCCAGCCGCAGGTCCAGCGTGCCCAGCGAGCGATGGGCCAGCCACACCTCGAACGGCCCGGGAAGGGCACCCGATCTGGTTCGCCAGGCCCGCACCCGGGTCGCCCGCTCGGCGTCGTGTGCGGCGACGTGTCCGAGCAACACGTCGCTGTGGCCGGTCAACGCCTTGGTGTCCGCGGCCAGGCTGTAGTCCGCGCCCAGCTCCAGAGGTCGCTGACCCAGCGGTGTCGCCGCCGTGTTGTCGACGGCGACCAGGCACCCGCTGTCGTGCGCGGCCTCGGTCACCGCCTCGATGTTGCACACGTCGAGACGGGGATTGCTGGGCGATTCGATCAACAGCAGCGCCACGCCCTCCAGGCCACCGGCGCCCGCCACCTCGTCGAGGTCCACTGTGGACACCTCCAGTACCCGGATGTCGAACCGGGCCAGCTCCTCATGTACGAAGACCCTGGTGCCGAAGTAGCCGTCCGACGGGACGACTACCCGGTCACCGGGGCGCAGGGCCGTCAGGAGTACGGCGCTGATGGCAGCCATGCCAGACGGGAACACGACCGCCGGGCCACCCTCCAATGTGGACAGTGCGGCCTCAAAGGCGTCCAGAGTCGGGTTCTCGTAGCGGGCGTAGTACCGCTCGCCCTGACCGAGGTGGTACGGCGCGGCGAACACCGGCCCCGGCAGGAACGGCTGGCCTGCCACCGGATCCGGCTGCCCGGCACGCACGACCCGCGTGCCGTCGCCATCGGTGTCGGTGTCCTGGCTCATTCCGGCTTCGGCTCCCGCCGCATGACCCTGCGCAGTGCGTCCGGAGCCCGCTCGCCGTTGTGGCAGATGTCGACGACTGCCTCGGTGATCGGCATGTCCACTCCGTGCACCTGCGCCAGATCGAGCACCGAGCGGCATGACTTGACGCCCTCGGCGATCTGCTTGGTGGCGTCGAGCACTTGCTGCAGGGTCTCCCCCCGCCCCAGCCGCTCGCCGAACGTCCGGTTCCTCGACAGCGGCGACGAGCAGGTCGCCACGAGATCGCCGAGGCCGGCCAAGCCGGCGAACGTCGCCGGCTCCGCGCCGAGCGCCAGGCCCAGTCGCGCCGTCTCGGCCAGCCCGCGGGTCATGATCGAGGCGCGCGTGTTGTCGCCGAACCCCATCCCTTCGGCCATCCCACACGCCAGCGCGATGATGTTCTTGACCGTGCCGCCGAGCTCGCAGCCGACGACGTCGCTGTTCGTGTACGGGCGCAGGTACGGGGTCTGACAGGACTCCCGCAGGTCCACCGCGCGGGCATGGTCGGAACACGCCACCACGGTCGCCGCCGGCTGCTCCTCGGCGATCTCCCGCGCCAGGTTGGGTCCGGTGACGACAGCGACGTGCGACAGGGGTACGCCGGCCACCTCGCTGATCACCTCACTCATCCGCTTGGCCGTCCCGAGCTCGATCCCCTTCATCAGGCTGACCAGGGTGGCGCCTTCGGGCAGCAGCGAAACCCAGCCGGACAGGTTGTCACGTGCGGTCTGCGACGGCACGGCGAGGACGACGATGTCGGCGCCCTGCAACGCCTGCTCCGGATCGGAGGTGGCCGTCAATGTCTGCGGCAGGGCGATGCCCGGTAGGTAGTCGGGGTTCTCGTGCCTGTCGTTGATCACGTCGGCGAGGTCCGGCCGCCGCGCCCACAGGGTGACCGAGCACCCGGCATGAACCATCACGCGGGCGAACGCCGTCCCCCACGAACCGCTGCCGAGCACCGTGGCCCGCCTCATCAGTGGGCACCCCAGAACAGGCTGTCCTTGACCAGGAAGCCTGGAATCCGTCCGGCATCCCAGCCGAAGCGGGCAACCGAGAACGGGTCGAGCAGGGAGATGTGGTTGACGACGAGGATCGCGCTGCCGGTGCGGCGGACGTGCTCGTGCCCGGTCTGCCGCCGTACCTCGCTCGCCACCCGGCGAGTCTCGCCTGCCACCGTCCGCATGTCGAGAACGCCACACCGCCGGCCCGGTGCCCGTCGTACATCACGTCGACCTGGCTGCGAGGATCGGCGCCGTGCAGTGGTCAGTGGTCGTCCCCGTGAAGCGGCTGGCGCTGGCCAAGACGCGGTTGGTCAGCGCCCCCGACGAGCCGCTCAACCCCGCTCTCGCGCTGGCATTTGCCCGCGACACGGTGGCCGCCGTCGTCGCCACCGCTGCCGTGGACCGCGTGATCGTCGTGACCGACGACCAGCAGGTATCGGCGGCGGTCGCCGCATGGGGCGCGGAGGTGCTGCCCGACGTACGCCGTGGCGGTCTGAACGAGGCAGTCCGGAGCGGGGCGGCGTACGCCGTCGGCATCGCCGGGCCCCACCCGGTCGCGGCCCTGCCCAGTGATCTGCCGGCGCTGACCGCGGACTGGCTGCAGGCTGCGCTGGCCGCTGCCGCTGAGCATGCCTGGGCCTTCGTCCCGGACGCCACCGGCACCGGTACGACGCTGCTGACCGCCACCTCGGGTGACGTGCGCCCTCGTTACGGCCCTGAGTCGGCGGAGGAACATGCCCGCGACGGGGCGGCACGCCTCGACGGTGACTGGCCGGGGCTTCGACAAGACGTCGACACTCTCGAGGATTTGCTGACCGCCTGGGCCCTCGGTCTGGGACCGGCCACGACAGCCGTGATCGCGGCGATGCCCCTCGGTTCTGCCAGTCGCGATCTACTGCTGCCCATTTCCGAGGATCGGATGCCGTATCGGTCGGCGTGAGGCCGTAGTCGCATCCAATGAGCGCCGACTGGGCATGCGGCGAGCGCGCGAGTGCCACCTACGCTGTGGTGATGCAGGGCACGGTTCGTGACTTCGACCCCGCGTCGCGCTGCGGATCCGTGCTGCTCGACGACGGCAGCCCGGTGCCTTTCGACAGCGCGGCCTTCGCCGCAGGAGGTCTGCGGCTACTCCGGCCGGGACAGCGGGTACGCATGGAAACCCGCGACGACCGGGTCGTGCTGATCACGATTCTTACGCTTCGTTCACCCGGCTAGGGCATCATCTCGTCATGGTCAGCACCGCCACACCGGCACCCGACGAGCACGTCCTCGGAGCCGACCGCTTCATCAACCGCGAACTGTCCTGGCTGGACTTCAACGCGCGCGTGCTTGCGCTGGCCGAGGACCCGCAGACACCGCTGCTGGAACGCGCGAAGTTCCTGGCGATCTTCGCCGGCAACCTGGACGAGTTCTACATGGTCCGGGTCGCCGGCCTCAAGCGGCGGCAGAGCACCGGCCTGTCGGTACGTTCGGCGGACGGCCTGTCGCCGCGGAAGCAACTGGAGCTGATCGCCGAACCCACCCGCGACCTCGTCGAACGGCATGCGCGGCTGTTCGCCGACGTCATCCAGCCCGAGCTCGACAAGCAGGGCATCCGCATCCTGCACTGGGAGGAGTTGTCCGAGGACGACATGGCCCGGCTGCGGGAGTACTTCCGGGACCGGATATTCCCCGTCCTGACCCCGCTGGCAGTCGACCCGGCTCACCCCTTTCCCTACATCAGCGGTCTGTCGCTGAACATCGCCGTCATCGTCCGCGACCCGGCGCTCGGTGCCGAGCGCTTCGCCCGGGTCAAGGTTCCGAACAACGTCCCCCGGTTCGTGCCGGTGGCTGACGGGCAGACCGTGCTCCCGCTGGAAGAGCTCATCGCCGCGTACCTGCCGCAACTCTTTCCCGGCATGGACGTCGGCGAGCATCACCTCTTCCGCGTCACCCGCAACGCCGACGTCGAGGTCGAGGAGGACCGCGACGAGGACCTGTTGCAGGCCCTCGAGCGCGAGCTCGCGCGCCGCCGGTTCGGCCCCGCCGTCCGACTGGAAGTCGGCGAGACGATGGACCAGCACATGCTGGACCTGCTGGTGCGCGAGCTGGACATGAGTTACGCCGACGTACTGCGCGTTCCCGGTCTGCTGGACCTCTCGGCGCTGTGGTCGCTCTACGACTTCGACGTACCTGCCCTCAAGGACCCGCCGTTCGTCCCGGCCACGCATCCGCGGCTGATGGAGGGCGAGACGGCCAAGAGCGTCTTCGCGACGCTGCGCGAGGGCGACGTACTGGTGCACCACCCCTACGACTCGTTCGCGACCAGCGTGCAGCGCTTCATCGAACAGGCCGCCGCCGATCCGAACGTGCTGGCGATCAAGCAGACGCTCTACCGGACGTCCGGTGACTCCCCCATCGTCGAGGCCCTGGCAGAGGCCGCCACGGCCGGCAAGCAGGTGGTCGTGCTCGTCGAGGTCAAGGCCCGTTTCGACGAAGAGGCGAACATCAGCTGGGCCAAGATGCTGGAACGCGCGGGCTGCCACGTGGTCTACGGCCTGGTCGGTTTGAAGACGCACTGCAAGACCGCCCTCGTCGTACGCCGGGAAGGCGGCGGACTGCGCCGCTACTGCCACATCGGCACCGGGAACTACAACCCGAAGACGGCGCGGCTGTACGAGGACCTCGGGGTGCTCACCGCGGATCCACGGGTCGGTGCCGACCTCACCGACCTGTTCAACGCACTGACCGGCTACTCGCGGCAGACCTCCTACCGCAACCTGCTGGTGGCGCCGTACGGCATCAGGACCGGCCTGCTCGAGCGGATCGAGCGCGAGATCGAACACGCGCTGGCCGGTCGCGAGTGCGGTATCGACATCAAGATCAACTCGCTGGTGGACGAGGGCATCGTCGACGCCTTGTACCGGGCGTCCAACGCGGGCGTGCCGATCCGGCTGCTGATCCGGGGGATCTGCACGCTGCGGCCGGAAGTGCCGGGCCTGTCGGAGAACATCCGGGTCCGGTCGATCGTCGGCCGCTTCCTTGAGCATTCGAGAGTGATGTGTTTCAACAACGGCGGCGAGCCGGAGTGGTGGATGGGCAGCGCCGACCTGATGCACCGCAACCTCGACCGACGCGTGGAGGTGCTCCTGCGCGTCACCGATCCGACCGCTGCCGAGCACCTGCGCTGCACCGTGGAGATGGCCATGCGTGAGGACATCATCGGCTGGGACCTACGGCAGGACGGCAGCTGGGAGCACACGAAGGGCAGCAGCGACCTGCAGCTGGAGATGATGGTCGCGCACAAGAACCGAACCGACTGACCGTGCCGGGCGACCAGATCGTCGCGGCGGGCGGCGTGCCCTGGCGACGAGATGACGGCGAGCTTCGACTGGCCGTCGTCCACCGCCCTCGCTACGACGACTGGTCATTTCCCAAGGGCAAGCTCTCGTACGCCGAACCGCCGCTGCGTGCCGCCGTCCGCGAAGTGACAGAGGAGACCGGCCTGCGCCTGGTGGTCGGACGTCGATTGCCCCGGACCAGCTATGAGTCGGCTGAGGGCCCGAAAACCGTGGACTACTGGAGCATGCGGGCCGACGGTGAGTTCGTTGCCAACGACGAGACCGACGGCCTCGACTGGCTTACGCCCGAGCAGACCTTGCACCGGCTGACCTACGCCGACGACAGGGCGCTCGTGGTGGATCTGCTCACGGTGCCGCTGGAGCCGGTGCGGGTGCTGCTGGTCCGGCACGCCCGGGCGGGCGACAGCGAGGACTGGTCGGGGCCGGACCACGATCGCCCGCTGGACGGGCGGGGAGTCGCCGAGGCGCGGGCGTTGGCAGAGGTACTTCCTGTGTTCGGCCCGGACAGGGTGGTGAGCGCCGATCCGGTGCGCTGCCGGCAGACCGTGCAGCCACTGGCAGAGCGGCTGGGGTTGCAGGTCGGATCGGCGTCGGAGTTCGGCGAGGAGCGGTACGCCGGCGCACCTGCCACCGCGCGGGCAGTCCTCGCGACGATGCTGAACGCCGACTCGGTGACCGCCGTGTGCAGCCAGGGCGGGGTGATCCCCGACCTGCTGGAACTGCTGTTGGCATCATCGCCGCCGACGACCGGGGTGTCGCTTGGGCGGCGCGCCGCCCAAGCGCCTGCACGCAAGGGCAGCGTGTGGGCGCTGACGGCACGCGATGGCCGTGTCGTCAGCGCCGACTACTACGCCACGTTCCTGACCGAGCCGGTCGGTGCCTAGCCGCTGGTCTTCTTGGCAGCCGACTTCTTGGCAGCTGTCTTCTTCGTCGCTGCCGACTTCGCGGGCGACGACTTCGTGGGCGATGACTTGGCCGCGGACTTCTTCGCAGGCGACGACTTCGCGGCCGACGATTTCGCGGCCGACGACTTGGCGGCCGTTGACTTGGCCGCGGACTTCTTCGCAGGCGCCGACTTCGCAGCCGACTTCGCCGAAGACGACGACGGGGATGACTTGGCGGTGGACTTCGACGTACGGGCCGTCGCCGTCGTTCCGGTGCGAGCCGCCGTGGTCGCCTTCGCGGCCGGCGCGGACGCCACCTTGCCGAGCTTCTTGGCGCCGCTGACCACGTCCTTGAACTGCTGACCCGGGCGGAAGGCAGGCACGCTGGTCTTCTTCACCTTGATGGTGGCGCCCGTCCTCGGGTTGCGTGCCGTACGGGCGCTGCGGGCGCGCTTCTCGAAGACGCCGAAGCCGGTGATGGCCACCTTCTCGCCCTTGGACACAGCTCGTTCTACGACGTCGATCACTCCGTCGACGGCTGCGGCTGCTGTCTTCTTGTCCCCGGCCAGCCGTGTGGCGAGGGTGTCGATCAACTCGGACTTGTTCACGTGTCCCTCCCAGGACATCTCGCGGCCGATCCGGCCGACTCGGGCGAACGGTAGAGGGCACGCGGCCTCGAGGCAACGACCTAGACCCTGTTTTGCCTATACCGGAAGGACTTTCTTGGTCAAACCACGCCGTCAGCACGGCAACCTGTTGCGCCGCAAGTGTTTCAGATCAGCGCGTCACCGGCATCCATGTGGGACGAGCCGCCTCGAAGGCTGCGATGTCGTGCCCATGCTGTTCGGTGACGCTGATGTCGTCCAGTCCCTCGAGCAGCCGCCAGCGGGCGTAGTCGTCGATGTGAAACGTCAGTTCCAGATCACCTGCCCGGACCACACGAGCATCCAGGTCCACGGTGACCTCGGCGGCCGGATCGTTCTCGGCGTACTCCCACAGTTGTTGCACTGCTGCCTGATCGAGCTCGATGGTGAGCAGACCGGCCTTGTGGGAGTTGCCACGGAAGATGTCGCCGTACCGCGGGCTGATGACCACCCGGAACCCGTAGTCCAGCAGTGCCCACACGGCGTGCTCGCGCGAGGAGCCGGTTCCGAAATCGGAGCCGGCAACGAGAATGCTGGCGCCGGCGTACTCCGGGCGATTGAGGACGAAGTCGGGCTCCTTGCTGCGCCAGGCCGCGAACAGACCGTCCTCGAAGCCGGTTCGGGTGACCCGCTTGAGGTAGACCGCCGGGATGATCTGATCGGTGTCGACGTTGCTGCGGCGAAGCGGTGCGACCCGGCCGGTGTGGCTGCGGAACTTCTCCACGTCAGTCCTCCAGATCCGCGGGTGCGCTGAGCGTCCCGCGTACGGCGGTGGCGGCGGCTACGAGCGGCGACACCAGGTGAGTGCGCCCGCCCTTGCCCTGCCGGCCCTCGAAGTTGCGGTTGGACGTGGATGCCGAGCGCTCCCCCACTGCGAGCTGGTCCGGATTCATTCCCAGGCACATCGAGCATCCGGCGCTGCGCCATTCGGCGCCGGCGTCGAGGAAAACTCGATTCAGGCCCTCGGCCTCGGCTTGCTCCTTGACCCGCATGGAGCCGGGTACGACGAGCATTCGCACATTGGCATCGACCCGCCGGCCCTTCAGCACCGCAGCGGCGGCCCGCAGGTCCTCGATCCGGCCGTTCGTGCAGGAACCGATAAAGACCGTGTCGACGGTGATCTCGCGTAGCGGCGTTCCCGGGCGCAAGTCCATGTAGGCCAACGCCTGTTCCGCCGATGCCCGGTCCGCGGCATCGGCGAACGAGGCCGGATCGGGGACGCTCGCGTCCAACGTGCAGCCCTGACCGGGATTGGTGCCCCAAGTGACGAACGGAGTGAGCTCGTCGGCATCGAGCACCACCTCCGCGTCGAAGACCGCATCGTCGTCGGTGCGCAGCGTCTGCCAGTACTCGACCGCGGCCCCCCACTCGGCTGGCGCGTGCGGTCGCCCTTGCAGGAACTCGAAAGTCGTGTCGTCCGGGGCGATCATGCCGGCCCGGGCGCCGGCTTCGATCGACATGTTGCAAACGGTCATCCGGGCCTCCATCGACAGCGCCTCGATGGCCGACCCGCGGTACTCGATCACGTAACCCTGCCCACCGCCGGTACCGATCCTGGCGATGACGGCGAGGATGATGTCCTTGGCCGTCACGCCCTGCTGCAGCGACCCGGTCACCGTCACCACCATCGTCTTGAACGGCCGCAGGAGCAGCGTCTGCGTTGCGAGGACATGCTCGACCTCGCTCGTGCCGACACCGAACGCGAGTGCTCCGAACGCCCCGTGTGTCGACGTGTGGCTGTCACCGCATACGACGGTCATTCCTGGCTGGGTCAGGCCCAGCTGAGGGCCGATCACGTGCACGATTCCCTGTTCGCGGTCACCCATCGGGTAGAGCCGGACGCCGAACTCCGCACAGTTGCGGCGCAGCGTCTCGACCTGGATCCGGGACACCTCGTCGGCTATGGGCTGCTCGATGTTCTCGGTCGGCACATTGTGGTCCTCGGTGGCGATCGTAAGCTCGGGCCGCCGGACCTTCCGCCCCGCCAACCGCAGGCCGTCGAAGGCCTGCGGACTGGTCACCTCGTGCACTAGGTGCAGGTCGATGTAGAGCAGGTCCGGCTCGCCCTCCCGCTGACGCACCAGATGGCTGTCCCAGACCTTCTCCGCCAATGTTCTGCCCATGAAGACGCTTTCCCATCAGGTGAGACGCTATTGTTGCTGTGTGGGACAGTCTAGCGGCATCGGCGTACTGGACAAGGCCGTGTCCGTCCTGACCGCAGCCGCCGCGCGACCGGTCTCCCTAGCCGACCTCGTCGCCGGCACGGCGCTGCCGCGGGCGACCGCCCACCGCATCGCCGTCGCCCTGGAGGTGCACGGTCTACTCACCCGGGACGGAGCCGGTCGCTGGCTGCCCGGGCCGGCGTTGGGTGCGCTGGCCGGCTCCGATCCCCTGCTGGCTGCGGCGCCGGCGATGCTGCAGCGGCTGAGCGACCAGACCGGGGAAAGTGCCCAGCTCTACCGGCAGGAGGGGATCTGGCGGGTGTGCGTCGCCGCGGTGGACCGGGCCAGCGGCCTGCGGGACACAGTTCCGGTGGGTGCCCGGCTGCCGATGACTGCCGGTTCGGCGGCACAGGTGCTCGCCGCCTGGTCGGAGGATGCCGGCGTACCGCCCGAGGCGGTCTACAGCGCCCGCACCCTGTCGGCCGTACGACGTCGCGGCTGGGCGACCAGCGTCGGCCAGCGCGAGCCCGGTGTCGCTTCGGTGTCGGCGCCGGTGTTCGTGGCGGGCTCCGTGGTCGCTGCCATCTCGGTGTCGGGACCCGCGGATCGATTGGGCCGGAGGCTCGGCGAGCGGCTGTCCCCCGCCATCCTCCGCGCGGCGGCCGAGCTGTCCACAGCCGCGAGAACCAGACCGGGAGCGTCATCACGGTGAGTACGGATCCCGCGCGGGACCTCGTGCCGTTCCGTGCGGCAGTACGCGCATGGTTCCTGATCTCACTGCAGACCTTCGGCGGGCCGGCCGGGCAGATCGCGGTGATGCAGCGGATGCTCGTCGAGGAGAAGCGGTGGATCGGCCAGCGACGCTTTCTGCACGCGCTGAACTACTGCATGCTGCTGCCCGGCCCGGAGGCGCAGCAGCTTGCCGTCTACGCGGGATGGTTGCTGAACGGCACCCGTGGTGGCCTCGTCGCGGGCATCTTCTTCGTACTGCCCGGCATGGCGGCACTGCTCGTGCTGTCGGCGGTCTACATCGGGTTCGGGTCGACCGCCGTTGTGGCCGCGCTGTTAGCCGGGCTGGCGCCGGCGGTGCTGGCGATCGTGGCGCAGGCGGTCATCCGGCTCGGCCGCCGCGCCCTCGGGCATCCCGCTCTCGTCGCGCTCGCGGTGGCGTCATTCCTCGCCATCTACGTGCTCCGGGTGCCCTTTCCCGTAGTCGTCGCGTCGGCCGCGGTGATCGGCTGGCTGCTCGGGCGACTCACGCCTCGGGTCCTCAGGGCTGTTGGCGCACAGTCGGACGGTGCCGACGGGCCGCCCCCGGTCATCCCCGACGACGCGCTGCACAGCGGGCGGCCCTCCGGCGTACGGGCGCTTCGCATCGTGGTCCTGGGGATGGTGATCTGGCTGTCGCCCGTGGCGGTGTTCGCCGCGTTCACCGGACGCGACAGCGTCTTCACCGAGCAGGGCCTCTTCTTCTCCGGGACAGCCCTCGTCACCTTCGGCGGGGCGTACGCCGTACTCGCCTACGTCGCCGAGCGTGCGGTCGATGACTACGGCTGGCTCGCCCCCGGTGAGATGGTCCGCGGTCTCGCGCTGGCCGAGACGACGCCAGGGCCGTTGATCATGGTCGTCCAGTTCGTCGCGTTCATCGGTGCGTACCGGGATTCGGGGGATCTCGACCCGTGGGTCGCCGCGGTGCTGGCGGCGCTGTTGACGACGTGGGTGACCTTCGTGCCGAGCTTCCTGTTCATCTTCCTCGGGGCGCCGTACGTCGAAAAGCTCCGGCAGAACAAGTCGCTGTCCGCCGCACTCACCGGCATCACCGCCGCGGTGGTCGGCGTCATTGCGAACCTGACCGTCTACTTCGCCGTCAACACCCTGTTCACCGAAACCGGGGAGGCAGCCTGGGGACCGGCCCGCGTCCAACTGCCGGAGCTGCCCACGGTCCAACCGGTACAGCTGGCAGTAGCACTCGTCGCCGCCGTGTTGATCTTCCGGTTGCGCTGGCCGGTACTGCGCACGCTCGGCGTCTGCGCACTGCTCGGACTGGCCTCGCTTCTCCTCGCCTGACCCGTCCTCACGACGTACGGGTGGCTAGTCGGGGAGGCGCATAGGGACCCACGTGTGGCCGTCCCTCGAGAAGTAGTGCGTCTGCACGGCCTCCGCGCCCCACACGGTGCCCACAATCGTCTCGCCCGGAGCGTTCTGCGTGATCCACAGATCGCCCGGTGACTCGACCTGCGCCCAGCTCGTGCCGCCGCTGATGCTGAGATAGAGGTGACCGGACAGGTCCGTCACAAGCAACTCGCCCTCGAGCAGTGCCTGCGGGGGCCAGACGAAGGGTTGCCGCTGCAGCGGCAGCGGGAGCCAGCTGACCCCGCCGTCGTCGCTGCGGTAACCGATTGTCGAAGGACCTCCGATGCCATCGTCGATCTGCACGAAGGCGTAGGCACGCCCGCCGCCCGCGGCCTTGACGTCCGCATGCATCACCGCATGACCGGTTCCGAGCTCGGGGTTCAACCTGGTCTGCGACCAGGTCCGGCCGCTGTCGCGGCTGAAGGCCACGTACGCACCTGTCAGCGTGGTGCCGCCCACGACGATGTCACCGTCGACCCTGGACGCCGTCGTGGACTGCGAGCGCGCCAGCTCCTCGGCCGACGGCTGCGTCGGCAGTGGGT
>JACCZY010000171.1 GCA_013695685.1 Geodermatophilaceae bacterium
CCCCCACGTCTCGGGCCGATCAACGCCGCGGGGCTCAGCGGAACTTGTTAGTGAGTGAATCCATCGTGCGGCTGGACTGCCCGCGGCCCTCGGCGACCTTGACGATCGACACCGATGCGTCGGCGCCGGCGGCGAGGACCGCCTCGTGCACCTGTCGCAGCAGCGGCCACAGCTTGTCGGGTTCGCCCTCGAACGTCGTACCGAGTGGCCCGACCTCGTAGTGCACGCCCGAGCCCTGGATCACCGCGATCGCCGCCTCGATGTGGGCGTGCGCGTCGTTCGGTGTTCCGGCGGGACTGGGCAGGCACTGGATCTCGATGATCATGCGGGCGGCTCCTTCGCTGAGAGGTGACGATCGGCGGTGATCATGGGGTTTTGCCGGTCAGAGCCGGTCAAACTCCATGATCACGAGACTCATTCACTGGGCAGCCGCACCTCGACCCGCAGGCCGCCGCCCTCGCGCGGTTCGGCGCGCACCGAGCCGTGATGCGCGGCCACCACGGCGGACACGATGGACAGCCCGAGTCCTGCCCCACGACCACTGGCCCGAGCGGCGCCACCTCGGCGAAAGGGATCGAACAACTCCTCCGCCGCCGGCGGGTCAACGACCGGACCGCTGTTGTGCACGTACAACTCGACGCCGTTGCCAGCCGTCAGCGTTCGCACCCGCAGCCAACCGCCTTTGATGTTGTGCCGTACGGCGTTCTCTACCAGGTTGCCGACCATCCGCTCCAACAGCCGCGGGTCGCCGGTCGTGAGTGCCGGGCGCAGTTCGGCGTCGACGCTGAGCCGGCCGTCCTGAACCTCGGCCGAGAGCGCGTCGAGCGCCGTCGGCACGATGTCGGCCAGGTCGCACGCCTCGCCGACATCGAGGCCGGAGCGCGCCTGCGCCTCGGTGCGAGCGAGCAGCAGCAGCGAATCGACCAGGCTGTCGGCTCGTTCGGTAGCGGCGCGCACCCGTTCCCCCATCGCCCGCAGTTCCTCGGCGTCGGCGTCGGGATCGGCGAGCGCGACGTCGACCTCGGTGCGCATCACCGCTAGCGGGGTACGCAGCTCATGGCTCGCGTTGGCTACGAACCGCCGCTGACTGTCGAACGCCCGGTCCAGGCGCGCCAGCATGTCGTCGAACGTCGAGCCCAGCTCCCAGAGTTCGTCGCGGGGCCCGGTCAGCTCGATCCGCGAGGCCAGCGTCGCGGTCGAGAGCCGCCGTGCGGTGGCGGTGATCTGGGCGACCGGCCGCAACGCCCGCGCCGCCACGACGTACCCGAGCGCCGCCCCCGCCAGGACGACGAGGCCGAAGATCAGCCCGCCGGTACGCAGGAGCGTGCCGGTGGCCTGGTCCCGCAACACGGCGACCAGGTCCTCGGCCCGGACGACGACGTCCTGCCCGGTCGAGGTGCGGACCCGTACCAACGTGCCCGGCACGAAGCCGGCGGTGGCGGCGATGGTGCGGTCGACCAGCCAGACCGCGAGTGCGAGCAGCAGCGCGGACACCACGGCGAGCAGCCCGCCGTACAGCAGCGCCAGCCGCCAGCGCAGCGAGAGCCTGGTCCGCCGCACCCGCGCGCTCAGGCGACCAGCCGGTAGCCCGCACCGACGACGGTGTGGATCAGCGGGGGGTCACCGAGCTTCTTGCGAAGGGTCATCATCGTGACCCGCACCGTCGTGGTGAACGGGTCCGCGTTCTCGTCCCACACCCGCTCCAGCAGCTCCTCGCTCGATACGACAGCACCGGCCGCACCCAGCAGAACCTCCAGTACGCCGAACTCCTTGCGGGTCAGTTGCACCGGGCGGCCGGCGCGCTCGACGACCCGCCGGGCCGGGTCGAGCTCCACATCACCGGCGGTCAGCAGCGGCGGGGCGGCCGGAGATGCCCGCCGGCCCAGCGCCCGGACCCGGGCCACGAGTTCGGTGAATGCGAAGGGCTTGGCCAGGTAGTCGTCGGCGCCCAGCGACAGGCCGGCCACCCGATCGGCGACCCCGCCGCTCGCGGTCAGCATGATGACGCGGGTCAGTGTTCCGTCGGCGGCCAGTTGCCTGCACAGCTCGTCGCCGCTCATCCCAGGAAGGTCGCGGTCCAGCACGATGACGTCGTACTGCGTGATGCTTGCCTTTTCGTGACCGGTGAGGCCGTCGTACGCGATGTCGACCGCCATACCCTCGCGGCGCAGGCCCCGGGCGACGGCGTCGGCGAGCTGGTGCTCGTCCTCGACGATCAGTACCCGCACGGCCGGGTCAGACCGAGTCGGTGGCTGGCTGGTCGGCGTGCTCGACGATCCGCGAGGCCCACTCGGTCACCTGCCGAGCGACGTCCTGGCTGCTCAGCCCGTGCTCGGCGAGCACCTCCGCCCGGCTGCCGTGATCGAGGAAACGCTGCGGGAGTGCGACGTCCCGGGCCGGTACGTCGATGTCGTGTGCTCGCAGATCCTGAGACAAGGCCGACCCGATTCCGCCGTGCCGTGCGCCGTCCTCCACTGTCACGACGAGTCGGTGCCGGGCGGCGAGGTCGCGCAACGCCGGGTTGACCGGCAGCACCCAACACGGGTCGACGACCGTGACGTCGAGGCCCTGGCCGCTGACCCGATCCGCCACCTCCAGCGCCATCGCCGCGCACGCCCCGACGCTGACGAGCAGCACTTCGGGCCTTGCACCCTGCCGAAGAATGTCCATGCCGTCGCGGCGTTCCACCGCAGCCACCTCCGGCGCCACCGCCCCCTTAGGGAAACGCACAGCGGTCGGACCGTCGGCCACCGCGACGGCTTCGCGCACCTGCTCGCGCAACCTCGTTGCGTCCCGCGGCGCCGCCACCCGCATGCCCGGGACGATGCCGAACAGCGCCAGATCCCACAGGCCGTGGTGGGAGGCACCGTCCGGACCGGTCACGCCGGCCCGGTCCAGCACGAACGTCACCGGTAGTTTGTGCATGGCGACGTCGAGCAGCAGCTGGTCGAACGCGCGGTTGAGGAACGTCGAGTACACCGCGACCACGGGGTGCATCCCGCCCATGGCGAGCCCGGCCGCGGATGTCACCGCGTGCTGCTCGGCGATGCCGACGTCGTAGCAGCGGTCGGGGTAGTGCTCGGCGAACGGCGCCAGGCCGGTCGGGAAGAGCATGGCTGCGGTCACCGCGACGATGTCGGAGCGCTCGGCACCGAGCCGGACCAGTTCCTCGGCGAAGACGTCCTTCCAGCCGGTGCCCGGAGTGGTCAGCAGTGAACCACCGTCGGGGTCGAAGGCATCGGTGGAGTGCCAGCAGTCCTCGGGGTCAGTCTCCGCCGGCGGATACCCGAAGCCCTTGCGCGTCATGCAGTGCACGATCACCGGCCCGCCGAATGCCCGGGCGCGGCGCAGCGCTTTGTCCAGCGCGACGAGGTCGTGCCCGTCCACCGGCCCGACGTACTTCAGGCCGAGGTCTTCGAACAGGCCCTGCGGGGCGACGATGTCCTTGAGCCCCCGCTTGATTCCGTGCAGGGCGTCGTACAGCGGCGGGCCGACGAGCGGCGTCCGCGCCAGGGCGTCCTTGACGACGTCGAGAACCTGCTCGTACCCCGGCCGCAGTCGCAGGGTCGCGAGCTGGTCGGCAAGCCCGCCGATCGTCGGCGAGTAGGACCGGCCGTTGTCGTTGACCACGATCACGACCTGCCGGTCCTTGGCGGCGGCGATGTTGTTCATCGCCTCCCAGGACATCCCACCGGTCAGCGCCCCGTCCCCCACCACCGCGACGACCGGCCGGCCCTCCCCGCGTACGGCGAACGCCTTGGCCAGTCCGTCGGCGTAGGACAGCGCGGTCGACGCGTGGGAGTTCTCGACCCAGTCGTGCTCGGACTCGGCCCGGTTCGGGTAGCCGGACAGGCCGCCCTTGCGGCGCAGCGTGTCAAAGCCCGCCTGCCGCCCGGTGAGGATCTTGTGCACGTAGGCCTGGTGACCGGTGTCGAAGACGATCGGCTCGGTCGGTGAGTAGAAGACGCGGTGCAGTGCGATGGTCAGCTCCACCGCGCCGAGATTGGGACCCAGGTGCCCGCCGGTGACGGCGACCTTGCGGACGAGGAAGTCGCGGATCTCCGCGGCCAGCTGCGGCAGGTCGGCCGGGTCGAGGGACCGCAGGTCGTCAGGCCCGCTCAGCGAGGACAGCAGCGTCACGGTGGTACGGCGTCCTTCCGGCCCAGATGAACGTGCGGCGAAGTCCCACTGTAGTCGCCGGCATCCACGCCGGCCTGCCAGCGCGGCGGCCGCCGACATGGCGGTGACGGGTGTTCTGTCACGCTCCGGCAGGCAGGACTATGGCTCGGTACCACGAAGTACCAGCCGCCGTCGCGGGTTAGCCAGGATCTGAATCTCTTTCCTATCCCCCCGCCATTCGTCACGTTTCGAAAGTCTCACATCATCGCCATTTCCGTTTGACTGCTGCTATGCGCGGTAGGACCGTTACCGGCATGGCACTTCGGTTGGGAGAATGCCTCCTGCGCAACGTCAGTGAGCTGCGGTACGAGCCCACGGCGAAACTCGTCAGCGCTCGAGTCGGCGGACGCACCGTCCTGTCGACCGCCCGAGCCCGCCTGGTGTGGGAGCCCGGACGGGTCGTCCCGTACTACGCCGTACCGGAGGAGGATCTGGTCGTCGACCTGGAGCCGGCGCCGGATGCCACGGCCGAGGAACCGCACATGATCTCCCTACCGGACGGGACCAGGATCGTCGAGCCCGGCAGGTTCGACTACCACACGGTTGACGGTGAAGTGCTCACCATCCGCACCGGCGGCGCGGGGCTGGTCGGTGCCGCGTTCCGGCCGACCGACCCGGACCTCGCCGGGTACGTCGTCCTCGACTTCGATGCCCTGGACGAGTGGTACGAGGAAGACGAGCCGATCATGTCGCATCCGCGCGACCCGTTCAGCCGGATCGACATCCGGCAGAGTTCGCGGTCGGTCCGGATCAAGAAGGACGCGACCGTGCTGGCCGACAGCCGACGGCCAACGCTGTTGTTCGAGACCGGCCTGCCGGTGCGCACGTACCTGCCGCGCGACGACGTACGGCTTGACCTGATGCAGCCCAGTTCTACGCGCACCCAATGCGCCTACAAGGGCGAGGCGGGTTACTGGAGCATCGACGGCAGCGACGTGGCCTGGACCTACGAACAGCCACTGCCCGACTCCACTCAGATCACCGGCCTGATCTGCTTCTTCGACGAGCGAGTCGAGACGTATGTGGACGGCAACCGGCAGGAGCGCGAGTGGTCGCCTTGGAGCTGACCCTAGGCCGGCAGCGATGCCGGACGGACGAGTAGCCGGGCGCGGCTCGACTTTGCCTGTCGGGTGGCCGCGGAAAGCGGACATATCGGCCCCTCTGACGGCCACCGGACAGGCAAAGTGGTTTACAGCCGTGGCACCCAGCGGTGACCGCTGAGCGCGGCGGCGACAACCCGAACCCCGCGTTCGGCCTCGGCCAGCCGGCCACCCTCCCGCTCGTAGGCGCTCATCGCCGCCTCGATCGCCTCCGGGGGAAGCCGGTCGGCCAGATCCCTGCGCAGCGTGCGCCAGCCGGCCCGGGCCGCCGTCAGCCCGGCGGACACATGGTCGGCGGCGAACCGTGCGAGCAGCACCGGGTGCTTGCGCAGTACGTCGTACGCACGGTAGTCCGGCGGTACCAGATCGAGCAGCCAGGCCACCGCCGTGCGCTCCCACTCCGGCGTACCGGGTGGGCTGACCGCAGCCGGCCATCCCGGCGGCAGATCCCGGCTCACAGTCGTCGGCGGTGCTAACCCGTGGCCGGGAGGCTGTGGAGCACGCAGAACTCGTTGCCCTCCGGGTCGGCCATCACAACCCAGGTGACGTCGTGCTGCCCGACGTCGGTCCGCCGCGCGCCCAGGCCCTCCAGTCGCGCGACCTCGTGGTCCTGATCGTCCGGCGCGAGATCGAAATGCCACCGGTTCTTGTCAGTTTTCGGTTCCTCGTTGCGGAGGAAGAGCACGGCGACGGCTCCTGGCAATTCCTCGCGGGACTGGGCCGGAGCTATCAGCGCCTGGTCGTCGGACTGCATCAGGACGAACCAGTCGAGCGCCTGGGACCAGAATCCGGCCAGCGCTGCCGGATCACGGCTGTCCACGCTCAATGTGTTCAGATGCAAGGTCATGACGAGGTCTCCTTCTCGATCAGCGCCACGCACTCCACATGGTGGGTCATCGGGAACAGGTCGAAGGCCCGCAGCCGCACCAGCCGCCACCCGATCGCCGTCAACGTCCGCAGGTCCCGAGCCAGGGCCGCCGGGTCGCAGGCGACGTAGGCGATCGCCCGCACCGGTCCGCCTGCCAGCGCCTCGCACACCGCCCGCCCGGCCCCGGAGCGCGGCGGGTCCAGTACAACGAGGTCGTACGCCGGCAGCTCGGCCACCAGCGCACCGTCGACGGCAGCCCGGCGTACCGCGGCCCAGGGCGTCGAGGCCAGGTTGATCGCCGCGTCGGCAACGGCCACCGCGTCGCTCTCTACACACAGCACCGACCCAGCCGCCCCGACCGCCTCGGCCAGTACGCCGGCGTACAGGCCCACTCCTCCGTACAGGTCCACGCAGCGCTCGCCGGGCTGCGGTGCGAGCATGTCGAGCACGCACGCGGAGAGCACATCGGCGGCGGCCGGATGCACCTGCCAGAACGCGCCAGCGCTGACCTGCCAGTCCCGCCCGGCGGCCCGCTCACGACCGGCCGGCGGCCCCTCGACGCGCGAGGATCCCCACTGACCGTGCCGCCGCACCGACCGTGGCCGGTCGGAGGAACCGCTGATCTCCACGCCGCGGGCGCCGGGCCAGCGGCGGGCGAGCACGGACGGCGAGTCGAGCGACGGGTGCGCGATCGGGCAGTCCCCGATCGGTACGACGGAGTGCGACCGGTGCCGCCGCAATCCCGCCCGGCCCCGTCGATCCACCGCGAACTGCATCCGGGTCCGCCACCCGAGCGGCCCGCCGGGCAGCTCCTCGACCACCACCTCGACGTCGGGGAGCCCGCCGAGCCGGGCCAGCTGCTCGCTGACAACGAACGCCTTCAGCGCACGCTGCGCTGCGGCCGAGACGTGCTGGAAGTCGCAGCCGCCACAGCGTCCCGGCCCGGACCACGGGCAGGGCGGTGCAACCCGGTCCGGTGAGGCGCGCAGTATCTCCACCGCGTCACCGCGGCTGTAGGAGCCGCCGCTGTCATCGGTGATCCGCACGCGGACGAGTTCCCCCGGCAGTGCATGCCGGACGAAGACGACCCGGCCCTCGTGCCGGGCGACGCAGTGCCCGCCGTGCGCAACAGGCCCGACCTCGACCTCCAGCAGATCGCCCGGGGTCATGACCTCACCTCCGAGCGGAGGCACACTACGGGCGGATTCACACTTATCCGGGACCGGATCGCCGGGTCAGCCCACGGCGCAGTTCGGTGGAAGTCAACCGCTCCTCGCCCTCGCCGCGGGCCTCGGAGGACTGCAGCTGGTACGGGACGTTCGTGACCATGACACCCGGCAGGAACAGCAGCCTCCCCTTGAGCCGCAGCGCGCTCTGATTGTGCAGCAGGTTCTCCCACCAGTGCCCGACGACGTACTCGGGGACGAAAACCATGACGAGGTCACGGGGACTGTCCCGACGGATCCGGCGCACATGGTCCAGGATCGGCCGGGTGATCTCGCGGTACGGCGACTCGATCACCGTCAGCGGGACCGGGATGTCGTTGCGTTCCCAGTCCGCCTGCAGCGCCCTGGTCTCCTCGTCGTCCACGTTGACCGTGAGCGCGGTCAGGGAGTCGGGACGGGTGGCGCGGGCGAACGCGAGCGCCCGCAGGGTCGGTTTGTGCACTTTGCTCACCAGGACCACGGTATGCACCCGGCTGGGCAGCATCCTGACGTCGTCGTCCGGCCGCAGCTGCTCGGAAACCCTGGCGTAGTGCCGCTTGATCGCCCGCATGAGCGCGTAGATCACGATCATGGCGGCGATCGCGACGTAGGCACCGAGGAAGAGCTTCGTGCCGAGGACGACGACGAGCACGGTCCCGGTCATCGCCGCGCCGAAGGCGTTGATCGCGCGGCTGCGCAGCATCTGCCGACGCCGCCCCGCATCCTTCTCGTCGGCGAGCAGCCGGTTCCAGTGCCGGACCATGCCGGTCTGGCTCAGCGTGAACGACACGAACACGCCCACGATGTAGAGGTTGATCAGCGACGACGCGGATGCGCCGTAGACCGCGATGAGCACGCCGGCGAACGTGGCGAGGAAGAGGATGCCGTTGCTGAACGCCAGCCGGTCGCCCCTGGTGTGCAGCTGCCGCGGCAGGTAGCGATCCTGCGCCAGGATCGAACCGAGGACCGGGAACCCGTTGAACGCTGTGTTGGCGGCCAGTACCAGGATCAGGCCGGTCACCCCGGCCAGGAAGTAGAAGCCGACGGGAAAGGAGTCGAACACCGTCCGGGCCAGCTGGGCGATGACCGTCTTCTGCTCGTAGCCCGCTGGAGCTCCGGCCAGTTGCTCGGCCGGGTCCTCGACGTACTTCAGGCCCGTCTGCATACCCAGCGCGATGATGCCGCTGAGCATGGTGACCGAGAGCAGACCCATGATCAGCAGGGTCGACGCGGCATTGCGGCTCTTCGGCTTCTGAAAGGCCGGTACGCCGTTGCTGATCGCCTCCACTCCGGTCAGTGCCGCACAGCCGGAGGAGAAAGCCCTGAGCACCAGGAACGTCAGCGCCAGGCCGGTGAGCGATCCGCCCCCGGTGAACTCGAACCCGGCGCTCTCCGCCCGGATCTCCTCGCCGAGGACGAATACCCGGAAGAGCCCGTACCCCAACATGGCAAGAACACCGACGATGAAGCCGTACGTCGGGATGGCGAAGACCAGCCCCGACTCGCGGATGCCGCGCAGGTTGAGTGCCGCCAGGACGGCCACCAGGGTCAGCGCGCTGAGCACCCTGTGCTCGGCGATAAACGGGACCGCGGAGCCAAAGTTCTCCACCCCCGCCGAGATCGAGACCGCGACCGTGAGCACATAGTCGACGAGCAGCGCGCTGCCCACCACGAGCCCGAACCGGCCGCCGAGGTTGGCCCCGACCACCTCGTAGTCCCCGCCGCCGCTGGGGTAGGCATGCACGTTCTGCCGGTACGACGCCACGACGGTCAGCATCACCACGACCACTGCCGCCGCGACCCAGGGACTGAGGGCGAACGCCGACAGGCCGGCAATCGACAGCACCAGGAAGATCTCCTGCGGCGCGTAGGCGACCGAGGACAGCGCGTCGGCGCCGAAGATCGGCAGTGCGATCCGCTTCGGCAGCAGCTGCTCCGCCAGCCGATCGCTGCGGAAGGGACGACCCAGGAGCAGTCGCTTGAACACCGAGGACGGCGCGGTCACGGCGCAGACGATACGGACTGCCACCGACTCGCTGCGCCTTCGCTGCGTCACTGCGCCTCCGCGGCGGGACGTACGTCGGCGCGCAGCCGGTGTAGCGTCCGAGGACGTGCACATCGTGATCATGGGTTGCGGCCGGGTGGGCTCCAGCATCGCGCGCAGCCTGGAGGTTCTCGGCCACTCCGTCGCGGTCATCGACCGCAACCAGGATGCCTTCCGGCGGCTCGGTCCGGAGTTCGGCGGACGGCAGGTGCTCGGCATGGGGTTCGACCGGGACACCCTGCGCAAGGCCGGCATCGACAAGGCGCGCGCCTTTGCGGCGGTCAGCAGCGGCGACAACTCCAACATCATCTCCGCGCGGGTCGCGCGGGAGACCTTCGGCATCGACTATGTGGTGGCCCGCATCTACGATCCCAAGCGGGCCGCGGTGTACGAGCGGCTGGGCATCCCGACGGTGGCCACCGTCCCCTGGACCACCGACCAGCTGCTACGACGGCTGCTCGCCGACAGCCCTGTCGAGGAGTGGCGCGACCCGACCGGCGGCATCGTCATCTTGCACGTACCGCTGCACGAGAGCTGGATCGGAGCTGAGGTCACCGCCTTCGAGCGGGCCACCAAGGCCCGGGTGGCCTACCTGCTGCGCTTCGGGGACACGCTGCTGCCAGACGCGCAGACCGTCCTGCAGCAGGGCGACCAGGTGCACGTGCTGTCACTGGACGACCAGGCCGGCCGCTGCTCCCGGATCGCCGGCCAGGCCCGCGACGAGGACTCCTGATGCGCGTGGCCATCGCCGGCGCGGGGGCGGTCGGGACATCGATCGCCCAGGAACTCATCGAGTACGGCCACCAGCTGCTGCTCATCGACCGGGAGAGCCGAGCGATCCGGGAGGACACCCTTCCCGAAGCCGACTGGGTGCAGGCTGACGCCTGTGAGGTCGCCTCGCTGGAGGAGGCTGCGCTGCACACCTGTGATGTGGTGATCGCGGCAACCGGGGACGACAAGGTCAACCTAGTCGTCTCGCTGCTGGCCAAGACCGAGTTCGGGGTCAACCGCGTGGTCGCCCGCGTCAACGACCCTCGCAACGAGTGGCTGTTCAACGAATCCTGGGGCGTCGATGTCGCCGTCTCCAGCCCGCGGGTGCTCGCCGCGCTCGTGGAGGAGGCGGTCACGGTCGGCGATCTGATCCGGCTGATGACCTTCCGGCAGGGCAAATCGAACCTGGTGGAGATCACCCTCGCCGACGACTCACCGTGGGCGGGCCGTCCGGTACGCGACGTCGTGCTTCCGCATGACGTCGCGCTGGTGACGATCCTGCGCGGGCCCAGGGTGATCGTGCCGAGCCCGGACGATCCACTGGAGGTGGGCGACGAGCTGCTCTTCGTGGCCACGCAGGACGTCGAGGAGGAACTTCGCCAGCTGATGCAGAGCAAGACGGTCGACTGAGGTCCCCAGCCTGCGGCGACTGCGGTCCCCAGCCTGCTAGAGCGGCGGCTTTCCGCCGGAAGCCGTCCCGGCAGCGGCCGCACCGGGAGCTATGGGAGCCGTTTCCTCCTCGCGGTGACGGACCCGGCGTACCCAGAACACCGTGATGGCCAGCAGCGCGATGGTCAGCGGGTATCCCATGGCCAGCCGGGCCGCGGCCAGCCAGCCGGTCTGGTCGGCGTCGTACAGGCTGTTCTGGACCAGGAACCGGGACAGGAACACCGCGGCCCAGAGCAGGGTCGTGGCGGTGTAGACCCGCATCAGCGGCGGCTGGGTGCGCCACGGACGCGGGCTGGGTGAGATCCACTCCCAGATCAGCCCGATGATCGGACGGCGGATAGCCGCGGACAGCGCGAACAGCGCGGTGTACGCCAGGCTGCCCCAGATGCCGAGCAGGAAGTAGCCCTTCGCCTCCCCGGTCTGCTTGGCGATGAACGCGGCGATCGCGATGCCGAAGAAGCCGCTGAACGCCTGCTGCACGCTCTGCTTGCGGATCAGCCGGAGTACGACGAGGCAGATGCCGACGGCGACGGCCGACCACACGGCGACATCCAGGCCGCCCAGGGTGTTGGCGACCACGAACACGACGACCGGAAGGGCACTGTCGATGACGCCGCGTACGCCTCCGAAGGAGTCGATGAACAGTTGCCGCCGACGGTCGGCGGCGTCCGGCGGGACCGGCTGAACCGGCTCGCTGACCTGCTCGACGGCTGGCTCGTTGCGCTCGCTCACGCCGGCTGTGCCTGCAGCTCGTACCAGGGGTTGTAGATCACGAGTTTGTTGTCCCGCTTGGCCAGCCGGCCCCTGACGACCAGATGCCGACCCGGCTCGATGCCACCGATCCGGCGCCGGCCCAGCCAGACCAGCAAGACCGTTCCCGACCCGTCCCACAGCTCGGCTTCGAGGGTGGGCGTGGTCTCCCGCGGCGTGTAGACCACCGACCGGAGCCGTCCGGCTATACAGACCTGCTCCCCCCGGCAGCACTGCGAGACGGCCTCGGCGCCAGCCCGGTCGGAATCGGACTGCAGCTGCTCGGCGTCGAGTTCGGAGTCGGAGGCGGTGATCCGATGGATCGCACGCTGAAACCAGCTGGTCGCCCCGCCCGGCGCGCGGTCCTGACGCCCGCTGACCTGTGTCACCTGAGATCACTCCTCGCCCGTTTCCGAACCGCTCGACGAACCATCTGCCGTCACGCCGCCGACATGCCCATGCGCCGCCCTCCAGGGTAGGTCACTCCGACGCCCCCGGCGGCGCGGTTACAACAGGTCGGGCAGGTGGTCGACGATCGTGGCCCAGGCCTCGGCGTGCACGTCGATGACCACGAAGTGGTCACCCTCCACCTCCACCACCTCGACGTTGTCCCCGGCTGCGGTCGCCGCCCGCGCATAGCTCTGGCTCTGTGACAGGGGCACGTTGGTGTCACTGCGCCCGTGCACGCACACCACCGGTACGCCGAGCGGCACCCGCTGCACAGGGCTGGCCACGGCGTACCGGTCCGGAACCTCCTCGGGTTCCCCGCCCAGCAGCTCCTGTGTGGCACCGACGCCCAGCTGCTCGGCGGCGGCGCGACGCAGGTCGAGTACGCCGGCCTGTGCCAGCGCCCCGGACAGCGTCACTACCGGCTCGGCACCCGGGGCGGCGGCGGGCAGCCCGGGGCGGGCGGCCGCCCACACCGCAAGGTGCCCGCCGGCCGAGTGGCCCAGCGTGGCGACGCGGGACAGGTCCAGCGGTGATCCGGCCGCCTCTAGATCGGCCAGCAGGTCGATGCCGGCGGCGACGTCCAACAACGTGGTCGGCCAGCCGCCGCCGTTCCCGACCCGGCGGTACTCCAGGTTCCAGGCCGCATAGCCGCGGCCGGCCAGATCCTCGGCCAGCGGCGTACCCAGGGACAGGTCGTACGCCGAGCGCCAGAAACCGCCGTGGATGACCACGATGACCGGGAAGGGACCGCCGCCGCGAGGACGGTAGAGCTGCCCGAACTGGCTCGGATCCGGTCCGTACTCGTGCCGCGTCACATCGAGATCGGCGCGAGCCGGCCCATCGGCACGGCGACCGCACCCCGCCGCGGCTGGCGCCGCCGAGGCGAGCATCACGCCGAGACCAGCCCGGAGCACGCCCCGTCGGCTCATCACCACCTCATCTCAGCACGCGGGATTTCAGCACGCGTAGGCACCTGCTCGGCACGCAACGGCCCCGTCAAGGTTAGGTTGTGCGGACATGTCCGCGATCCTCCAGCCACCTCCGTCATCCCCCGGCCGGAACGGCGCCCCGTGACGACCACCCCGCCCGCCTCCGTCCAGTCCGCTCCGGTTGTGTGCTCCCGGACGGATGCGGTCTCATGACGGAGTGGCTGCTCGTCCTCGCCACGTTCGTCCTCACCGCGGGTACCGCGCTCTTCGTGGCCGCCGAGTTCAGCTTCGTCTCGGTGGACCGGCGGCAGGTGGAACAAGCCGCGGCGGGCGGAGATGCGCGGGCAGGCAGCGTGCTCAAGGCGATCACGAGCCTGTCAACGCAGCTGTCCTCCGCCCAGGTCGGGATCACGCTGACCGCGCTGGTGGTGGGATTCATCGCCGAGCCCTCCATCGCCACGCTGCTGCGCGGGCCGCTCACGGCAACCGGCCTTCCGGAGGGCGCCGTCACTCCGATCTCCGTAGCCATCGCGCTGCTCCTGGCGACCATCATCCAGATGGTCCTGGGTGAGCTGGTGCCGAAGAACCTCGCCATCGCCCGCCCGCTGGAAACCGCGCGGGCGGTCGCCGGGCCGCACCGGGCGTTCACCCGGGCCACGCTGTCCGTGGTCACCGTCCTCAACGGCACCGCGAACAAGCTGCTGCGGGCCGGCGGCGTCGAGCCCCAGGAGGAGTTGCGGTCGGTGCGGTCACCGGATGAGCTGCAGTCCCTGGTCCGGCGCTCGGCCGAGCTCGGCACGCTGTCGGCTCGCACCGGCCTGCTGGTCGAGCGCTCCCTGCGACTGCGCGGCCGGCTCGCCGAGGACGTCATGACCCCCCGGGTCCGCATGCATGCAGTCGCCGCCGACCAGCCGGCGTCCGCGGTCATCGACCTGGCGCTGCGTACCGGCCACTCGCGGTTCCCCGTCGTCGGCGAGACCACCGATGACGTGCTGGGCGTCGTGCATGTCAAGCGTGCGGTCGCCGTACCGGCCGAGGAACGCGGCAGTACGCCGGTGTCTGCGATCGCCACGCACCTGCCCTCGGTGCCGTCCTCGCTGAGCCTGGAGCCGCTGCTGGACCAGCTTCGCACCGCCGGACCGCAGATGGCGGTCGTGGTGGACGAGTACGGCGGAACCGACGGCCTGGTGACCCTGGAGGACCTCGTCGAGGAGCTGGTGGGCGAGGTCCCGGACGAGCATGACCCGCCGGTGCTGCGGCAGACCCGCCGCAGCGGCAACGGCTGGTCGATCAGCGGCCTGCTGCGCCCTGACGAGGTCGCCCAGGCCACCGGGCTGCAGATCCCGGAGGGCGACTACGAGACGATCGCCGGGTTGGTTCTCGAGCGGCTGGGTCGGCTGCCCCGGCGCGGTGACGAGGTTCGCGTGGACGGGCTGCGCCTCGTGGTCGAACGCGTCGTCGCCCGCCGGCTGGAACGCCTCCTGGTCGCCCCGGCCGAGGGCGAACCCGAGAGTGACTCGTGAACGAGCGCAGCAGGTGTGCCGGTGAATGACTACCTGGCGCTGCTGCTCGCGGTGCTGCTGCTCGCGGGCAACGCCTTCTTCGTCGGTGCGGAGTTCGCCATCATCTCCGCGCGTCGCAGCGGCATCGAACCCCTGGCCGACAAGGGATCGCGACGGGCCAAAATCACATTGACGGCCATGGAGGACGTCTCCCGGATGCTGGCTACCGCCCAGTTGGGCATCACGGTGTGCTCGCTCGGGCTCGGCGCCGTGGGTGAGCCAGCGGTGGCTCATCTGCTGGAGCGGCCGATGGAGGCGGTCGGGATCAGCGGGGCACTCCTGCATGGGATCGCATTTACCGTCGCGCTGGCCATCGTCGTCTACCTCCATGTCGTGCTCGGTGAGATGGTGCCCAAGAACATCGCCCTGGCGGGACCGGAGCGCTCGGCGCTGATGCTCGCGCCGGCCCTGGTCATGGTCGCCCGGGTACTGCGCCCGGTCATCGCGTCCCTGAACGGCCTGGCCAACGGGATGCTGCGGCTGATCCGGGTCGAACCGCGCGACGAGGTCGCCTCGGCGTTCACCGGCGACGAGATCTCCGGGATGGTGGACGAGGCCCGACGCGAGGGACTGCTCAACCCCGAGTCCGAGCGGTTGCTCAGCGGCGCGTTGGCGTTCGAGGAGCACACCGCTGCCGACGTACTGCTGCCGATGGCTAATCTGGTGACGGTCGACGCGCAGGCAACACCGACGGAGGTGGAGCGGATCTGCGCGCAGACCGGCTACTCCCGCTTCGTCACGGTCGACGACGGCAAGCTGACCGGGTACCTCCACGTCAAGGACGTCCTCGATCTCACCGGGCCGGCCGCCGAGCGTCGGGTG
The DNA here is from genome assembly GCA_013695685.1 of Geodermatophilaceae bacterium. GTDB lineage: Bacteria > Actinomycetota > Actinomycetes > Mycobacteriales > Geodermatophilaceae > JACCTY01. The sequence goes on from JACCZY010000171.1 coordinate 15,350, forward strand.
CCGAGAGGACGGATCCGGCCGTTAGCCGGCGTCGCGGTGGACGAGCGGATCGCCGAGGTACTCGAGCGGATGCAGGCCGGTGGGGACCACGTCGCCGCGGTGCACGACGCTGCCGGTGACACCGTCGGCGTCGTGATGTTGGAGGACGTCATCGAGACGCTGGTCGGCGATGTGCGCGACGCCATGCAGATCAGCGGCCCCCCGGCCTGACGTACCCCCGCGACGCCGTACGAAGCCCGCGACGCCGTACCAAGCCCGCGACGCCGCACGAAGCCCGCGACGATCATGGAGATTCGGCGGCTGAGATCCGCCCTAACCGGGCAAATCGGGCCACAGATCTCCATGATCGTCGCGGGAGGGAGGTGCGCGGCTATCTCTGGTTGGCCTGGTCGGCCTGGTCGGCCGAGTCCTCGGAGTCCGAGTCCGCTTCGGCCGGCTGCGATTCGCGCGGATCGGTCGGCAGCCGCAGCGGCAGTTGTTCCCGGACCGGCATCGGCTCGCTGCCGCGGACGACGATGATCTGCCGAAGTGCCTGCTCGAAAGGCTTGGCGGCGCCGTCGTCGGTGGCTGCGGGCCCGGTGATCAGTGCCCGCAGGAACCACCGGGGCCCGTCGACGCCGATGAAGCGGGCCGGCTGCGGGCCCTGCTTCATCGCGAGCTTGGCGGCCAGTTCGGTACCGAAGGCGCCTTTGGTCTCCTCCCCGGTCCCGCCCTGCTGTCCCAGGGTGGCCAGGATCTCGGCCCGTACGTCGGACCAGATGCCACCCTGCCGAGGCGCGGCGAACGCGCCCACCTGCATCGCCGAGCCCTGATGGCGCAGGGTTGCCGACATGATCTTGCCGGCCTTGTTCACGTCGAGGCGCAGGTCTCCGCCGGCGACGGGTGCGATCCGCAGCGTGCCCAGGTCGATGCGCAGCAGCGAATCCTCGGGGGCGTCATGCACGTCGTACGGGCCGGTCGTCGTCGTCTGCTCGCGGTCCCGGCTCTCCGGCTCGGGCGCGACGCCCTTCTCCCGCACGCTGCGGTCCAGCCGCCGGCGACGTCCGAACGGCATCAGCGCGGCCCGCCGGGTGCGACGGACAGGAAACCCCCGGTGGAACCGTGCCCGCCGCTGCCTCGCTCGGATTGCGGCAGCGCCGTGACCACCCGGAAGGTGGCCCGCTCGACCCGCTGGATCACCAGCTGGGCGATCCGATCACCGCGCCGCAGCCGGACGGCCTCCTGGGGGTCGGTGTTGATCATGATGACCATGACCTCGCCCCGGTAACCGGAGTCGATGGTCCCCGGCGCGTTGACGAGGGTCACTCCGTGCCGGGCGGCCAACCCGGAACGGGGGTGCACGAAAGCGGCATAGCCGTCGGGGACGGCCAGCGCGATCCCGGTCGGGACCGTCGCCCGCTCCCCCGGCCCGAGTTCGACGTCCACCGACGTCACGATGTCGGCACCGGCGTCACCGGGCAGGGCGTACGCCGGCAACGGCAGGTTGGGATCCAGCCGCAGGATCAGCACCTCGGGTGCTGTTCCGGCTGAGGCCCACTCGGGCGCGCCGGTGGAGTCGGGTTCGGACATCGGTGGCCGCACAGCGGCACACGCTACCGGCCGCTCAGGCCGCGCAGTCGCGGCAGACCAGCATCCCGCGGCGCTCCTCGGCCAGCCGGCTGCGGTGATGGACCAGGAAGCAGCGGGAGCAGGTGAACTCGTCCTCCTGCTTCGGCAGCACCCTGACCGTGAGCTCCACGTCTGACAGGTCTGCACCAGGCAGCTCGAATCCCTCGGTCAACTCGGCGTCGTCGACGTCGACCGAGGACGATTGTGCCTCGGATCGGCGCGCCTTGAGCTCCTCCAGCGAGTCCTCGCCGAGGTCATCGGTTTCGGTCCGGCGGGGCGCGTCGTAATCGGTAGCCATGCGTGCAGCACTCCTTGTCTAGGCGGGGCGCCCCCACTAACGCATTACCCCGTCGTTCTGTGCCCGAACCCGGAAACTTTTCCTGACCGGTCATCCACCTGCCGATCGGCGGACTCACGGTGCGAGCGCGTGACGGTACTCTCCCGCCCGTGCCATCCGCCACGAGAAATGATCCTTCGGCCCCCGACCCGGCCTCGCTGGGTGTTCCTGCCGTCCTGGCAGCCGCCGATCGCGCGGTGGTCGCACCGTACCTGGCCCGGGTCCTCGACGAGCCGGCTTGGGAAGACTGCACTGTCGAACTCATCGCCGGCGGCATGTCCAACCTGACGTACGTCGTGAGCTCGGCGGCCGGTGCGGTGGTACTGCGGCGCCCGCCCACCGGCTCGGTGCTCCCCACCGCTCACGACATGGCGCGCGAGTACCGGGTGATCACCGCACTGGCGGACACCGCCGTACCGGTCCCCCGGACGCTGCACCTCTGCACGGACCCGGACGTGCTCGGCGCCCCGTTCTACGTCATGGAGAAGGTCGAGGGGCTGATCGCCTCGCGGCAGTTGCCGGTGGGATTCGCCGAGTCCGCGGCGGACCGGCGGGCGCTGGCCTGGGGGCTGATCGACGTACTGGCCGATCTGCACGCGGTCGACCCCGCTGCCGTGGGGCTGACCGGCTTCGGGCGTCCCGATGGCTTCATGCAACGGCAGGTACGCCGATGGGCCCGGCAGTGGGAGGCCAGCCGCGACCGCGACCGACCAGAGCTCGACCGGTTCGTGGACGAGCTGTCGCGGTCGGTGCCGAGCAGCCCCACCGGTCCGATCGTGCACGGCGACTACCGGTTGGACAACTGCCTTCTGGATCCGGACCGGCCCGGCCGGATCATGGCGGTTCTTGACTGGGAGATGTCCACCCTCGGCGACCCGCTGGCCGACCTCGGGCTGCTGCTCGTCTACTGGCAGCAGCACGACGACCCCGCAGCACGGCCGACCGTGACGCCCGCAGTGACCGGGCAGCCCGGCTTTCCGTCCCGGCGCGAGGTGGCCGCCCGCTATGCCGACCGCAGCGGTCGCGACCTGACCGACCTGCCGTGGTATCTCGCGTTCGGCTTCTTCAAGCTCGCCGTCGTGGTCACCGGGATCGTGGCACGGGTGCGGGCCGGCGCCATGGCCGGCAAGGGCAACGCCGACGTCGCGCAACTCGTCAACCCGCTGGTGGAGCTCGGCCGGTCGGCTCTGGCGCGCGGAGATCTCGACTGACGCGCCGCAGCGCGATAACGCCGGAGGCGGCACCCGGACTAGCTATCCTGCCCGCATGCGGACGCGGGCACGGCGGATTGGCAGCAGGCGGTCGGGGTGGCGGTGAGCACGGCACCCGCGCCGGCGCGGCGCAGCGGGCGCCGGCCGATTCCGCCGTTGATCTTCCTGCTCGTCCTCGCGCTGATCGCGCTCGGCGTGTGGTGGAAGGTGCTGCAGCGCGACGAGGAGCGCCGAGCCGCCGCACCGGACCCCTGCACCACCATCAGCGCTGCGCCCGTGTCGGTGGATCCGGCGACCCTGCAGATCCGGGTCTTCAATGCCTCCGACACCGAAGGTCTCGCCGCCCAGGTCGGGACCGAGCTACGGGATCGCGGCATGCAGGTCACCGAGGTCGCGAACGACCCGACGCAGCGCGAGGTGGTGGGCGTCGGCGAGGTCCGCTTCGGACCGGAGGGCCGCAATCAGGCGATGTTCGTCGCCGCGAACTTCCCCGGGCTGCTCTCGGTCCCCGACACGCGGTCGAATGCGGTGGTGGACGTCGCGCTCGGGCCCGGGTACGCCGGGCTGGTGCCGCTCGAGCAAGTGCCCGTAGCCCTGGCGGCTGCGCAGTCCGAGGCAGCTGTCAGCGCGGCGAACTGCTGACCCCGCTGCCATGGCCGACGCCGTCGAGATCGCCTTTCGCCCGAGCGAGCACGGCTGGCACTTCGCCAACAACTGGCCCGGCGGAGCACCGGCCAGCCTGGCCGGTCTCACGTTGGGCCGGGTGTACGGCGGGCTGTGCGGGGGGATGTGCGTCATGGCCGGGCAGGCCTGGAAACGTGGCACGGCGCTGCCACCCGATCGCGAGGTGCCACCCGACGGGCCGCTGACGAGGGCGCTGTGGGAGGCGCAGTTGGAGAGCATGGACCTGCCCGCCGGACCGCTGCGCTATCTGCAGTTGCAGCTGCCGACCGCGGCTGCTGCCCGTCGCCGCTCGACTCTCGGCTCGGCGATCCCCGCCGTACGCCGGAGGCTGCGGGACGGGCAGCCGGCCCTGCTCGGACTGGTGCGTGCGATCTCCTGGAATCCCACCGCGCTCGGCCGGCATCACGTCGTACTGGTCCATCGGCTGGAGGTTCGCCGTACGGACCCGGACCTGCCGGCGGAACTCGTTGGGCTCGGTGTCTACGACCCGAACCATCCCGACGACGACCGGGTCCGCCTCGAGATCACTCCGGACGGCGCGATCGACCACTCCAGGTCCCGGCTCCCGGTACACGCTCTGGTCGCCCTCGGCTGAGGCGTTTCCTGCGCTGTGGCGCCTCCCGCGCTACTGACGTTGCGGTGGCGGGCCCGCGGGGATGAGGCCCTCCAGGACGGACAAGAGCTCGGGAAAGATCCGCGGCCCGGCCGCCACCAGGCTGTCCCGACCGGCCGGTGCGCCACGCAACCCCTCCACCCGCGCTCCTGCCTCGGCGGCGATCAGTCCGCCCGCCGCGTAGTCCCACGGCCACAGGCCCTGCTCGTAGTGCCCGTCCAACCGCCCAGCGGCCACCTGGCACAGATCCAGGGCGGCCGAGCCCATCCGGCGCAGGTCGCGTACCTGGGGCAACAGCGCCGACGCCACGCCGGCCTGCTCCCGGCGCCGGTCGGCGTCGTAGCCGAACCCGGTGGAGATCAGGGCCTGGCCGAGCGCTGCCTCGTCCGAGCAGTGCAGCCGCCGGCCGTTCAGCCACGCGCCACCGCCGCGCACGGCGCAGAAGAGCTCCCCGTTCTCCGGGTTGTGCACTACTCCGACGGTGACGATCTCGTTCAGTTCCGCGGCCACCGATACGGCGTACCAGGGCAGTCCGTAGAGGTAGTTGACGGTGCCATCGATGGGGTCGACCACCCAGCGCACGCCACTTGTTCCGTCCCGGCTGGCTCCCTCCTCGCCGAGTACGCCGTCGTCCGGCCGCTGCCGGCCCAGTTCGGCCACCAGGAACGTCTCGCTGGCCCGGTCCATGGCCGTGACCACGTCGGTCGGCGTCGACTTCACGGCGATCTGCTCGGCGCCTTGCACTCGCCCGGTCCGGATCAGTTCGCCGGCGCCGAGAGCCAGTCGCCTGGCGATGTCCAGCAGATCCTCGACGTCGACAGGCACCTGCACATGGGATCACAGCGCGGTGCTGCGGCGTGCGAACAGGCAGTGTGGGCCTAAGGTCGCCGAATGGCGGGCAGCAACCTCGGGCTTGGTATCGACATCGGCGGCAGCGGGATCAAGGGCGCTCTGGTCGACCTCGACGCAGGCGTCCTGGCCAGTGACCGGATGCGGATCGAGACGCCTCGACCGGCCACCCCTGCGGCGGTCGGCGACGTCGTCGGCCACCTCGTGGAACGATTCGACTGGACCGGTGAAGTCGGGCTCACCTTGCCTGCGGTGATCACCGATGGCATCGCGCGCACAGCGGCGAACATCGACCCGTCGTGGATCGGTGCCGACGTACGGTCCGTGCTGGGGCGCAAGGTGCCCGGACCCGTCGAGGTCCTCAACGACGCCGACGCGGCAGGTCTTGCCGAGGTGCGGTACGGCGCGGCGCGCGACGCCACCGGTGTCGTCCTCGTCCTCACGTTCGGCACCGGCATCGGCAGTGCCCTCTTCGTCGGTGGTCGACTTGTCCCGAACACCGAACTGGGCCACATCGAGGTCGGCGGAGCCGACGGTGAGGATGTGGCGGCGGCCTCGGTGAAGGAACGGGATCAGTTGTCCTGGGAGCAATGGGCCGGGCGCGTTCAGCAGTATCTCGAGCGCCTGGAACGCTTTCTCTGGCCCGACCTGATCGTGGTCGGCGGCGGGGTGAGCAAGCGGGCCGACAAGTGGCTGCCGCTGGTCCGTCACCGCACGCCCGTCGTCGCCGCGCAACTGCAGAACGCCGCCGGAATAGTCGGCGCTGCCCTTGCTGCAGCCGAGGATCGGGGGTACTGACAGGACCGCGCCGGACCGTCGATCACCACGCTGCGCCGCAACGAAGTTACAATGGCATCACGGCCCTTCTGGTTCCTCCGGAGGAGGCACAAACCAATTGGCCCCCAGTACCGCGATGCGCCCCCGCGCACGGCTCGCCGCGCCACCTGGCGCGCCGCGCAGAGCATCGTCACTCGCGTGAAAGGACCTGCGTGTCACCGGAGTTCGCCGACCACATCGGAGCCCCACTATCTCGCACCGCGCAGCAGCCTGCCGAGCGACCCAGACGTCGTGACAGCGCCCCGGGAAAATCCGTGACAGCCAACGCGCAGGCTCCGTCGCCGTCCGGTCGGTCCGCCACTCTTGCCGCTGCCTCGTCGCGCGCCGTCGTCAATGTGCCGACCGCCCCCCCGGCGGCCAAGCGCCCCAAGGCCGCCGCCAAGCCGGCAGAGCTGTCTGCCGGCGAGGTCACGGGTAAACCCGCCGCGAAGAGCGCGGGTACCAAGAGCGCTGCCAAGACCGGGGCTGTCAAGAGCGGCGGCCCCAAGACGGCGGGCACCAAGGGTGCCTCGGCCAAGGGTGTTGTGGCAGAACGTGCTGCTGGGGCCCTGACGCGCGCCGCTGCACCCCGCGGTGCGACCAAGAGCGCCGCTGGCGGTGCCGCGAAGAGCGCGGGCACGCGCCCGCGGAAGTCCGGCGCCAAGGATGAGCCCGCCCTGGCTGTGATCGGCCTGGACGTCGTCGAGGTCGACGTTGAGATCGACGTCGACGCGGCCGAACTTGAGGTCGTCGAGGTCGATGTGAGCGTCGAGGTCGTCGATATCGAGGAGGTGGTGGTCGAGCTCGGCACCGCCGACGCCGGTGGGCTCACGATCGACGAGCCACTGGAGCTGTCGACAACCGAGGACGACGCCGCCGAGGACAGCCAGGACAACGGCAAGGACGCGAAAGCTGCGGCCCCTGAATTCGAGTGGGACGAGGAGGAGGAGTCCGAGGCACTGCGGCAGGCCCGCAAGGACGCCGAGATGACCGCCTCGGCCGACTCCGTCCGGGCCTATCTCAAGCAGATCGGCAAGGTCGCCCTGCTCAACGCCGAGGAGGAGGTCGACCTCGCCAAGCGGATCGAGGCCGGCCTGTACGCCGCCGAGCGGATCCGGCAGACCGAGCAGGCCAAGGCGGCCGGCAAGAAGGGCGAGCAGGTCTCCCCCCAACTGCGCCGCGACCTGAACTGGATCGTCCGTGACGGCGAGCGGGCGAAGAACCACCTGCTCGAGGCGAACCTGCGACTGGTGGTCTCCCTCGCCAAGCGCTACACCGGGCGTGGCATGGCTTTCCTGGACCTGATCCAGGAGGGCAACCTCGGGCTGATCCGCGCGGTGGAGAAGTTCGACTACACCAAGGGCTACAAGTTCTCGACGTACGCCACCTGGTGGATCCGGCAGGCGATCACCCGGGCGATGGCCGACCAGGCCCGCACCATCCGGATCCCGGTGCACATGGTCGAGGTCATCAACAAGCTCGGCCGCATCCAGCGCGAACTGCTCCAGGACCTGGGCCGCGAGCCCACGCCGGAGGAACTGGCCAAGGAGATGGACATCACCCCGGACAAGGTGCTGGAGATCCAGCAGTACGCCCGGGAGCCGATCAGCCTGGACCAGACGATCGGGGACGAGGGCGATTCGCAACTCGGTGACTTCATCGAGGACTCCGAAGCAGTCGTCGCCGTCGACGCCGTCAGCTTCACTCTGCTGCAGGATCAGCTGACCAGCGTTCTGCAGACTCTGTCCGAGCGCGAAGCCGGCGTCGTACGGCTGCGTTTCGGGCTCACCGACGGTCAGCCCCGAACGCTGGACGAGATCGGCCAGGTCTACGGGGTGACCCGCGAGCGGATCCGTCAGATCGAGTCCAAGACGATGTCCAAGCTGCGTCACCCCAGCCGCTCCCAGGTCCTGCGCGACTACCTGGACTAGGCTCTCCGGGCCGGCTGGAGCGTTTACGCTGGTCAGACCCGTTATTTGAGCCCGACAGGCGACACGCTAGCACCGCACAGCGCTTCTAGTCCAGATATCGGCTAACGTCTGCGGTGTGTCGTCACCGGATCTCGCCGCCCTGGTCCCCTCCTGGGAGTTGGCGCTGCGCGCCGAGCGCAAGGCGCCGCTGACGATCAAGGTCTACGCCCAGGGCGTACGGCAGTACCTGCGCTGGTGCTCTGACAACGACAGGCCCCTGGTCCTGGACCGGCACCAGTTGGCCGGTTTCGTGGATTCCCTGCTGACCGCCGGACTGCAGGCCGCGACGGCACGCTCGAGGCAGCTCGGGGTGCGCCGGTTCTCGGC
>JACCZY010000179.1 GCA_013695685.1 Geodermatophilaceae bacterium
ATACGTCATGCGCAACGGGCGCAACCAGCTGGACCGGACCTCGGCAGACTTGCTGAAGTCTGAGGACCTGGTGTCCTCTTACCTGCGAGGATGACCGACCCACCGGACGACGCCGCAGGTCTGAACCGCATCCAGGCCACCCTGTCCGACTACCGCCGGATGCTGACCTGGGCGGGGCAGTTCGAGCGGCGACGGTGGGCGGTGGAAAACGCCGAAGGCCTGGGCCGGCACCTGTCATCGTGGCTGCTGTCCCGCGGCGAGCAGGTCGTCGACGTGCCGTCGACCGCGACCGCCAGAGTGCGTCAGCTGTCTCGTGGCGGTGGACGCAAGAACGACCAGATCGATGCTGCGGCAGCGGCCTGCGTGGCGGCGTTGCAAGGCGACGGTCGCCCGCTGGAGGCCGAGGGCACCACCGATGCCCTGGCCCTACTCGACGAGGCTCGGATGAACCTGTCGCAGAGCCGGGTCCGGCTGGTCAATCAGTTGCACGCGCTGCTGCGCGAACTACTCGCCGGCGGCGCTCCCCGCGATCTGTCGGCCAGCACAGCGGCTGCGCTGCTGCGCCGAATACGCCCAGCCGGTGATGTCGAACGGGTCCGCAAACAGATCGCGGCCGGCCTGGTCACCCAGATCCGCTCCGTCGATGCCTTGCTCAAGTCCAACGCCAAGCAGATCAGCGAGCTTGTCGCAGCTTCGGGCAGCACCCTGACCGGCACCGTCGGCATCGGCGCGATCACTGCGGGCCGTGTCATCGGGCGCACCGGCCGCGCTGGCCGGTTCCCAACCTCGGCGTCCTTCGCCAACTATGCCGGCGCAGCGCCCATCGAGGTAGCCAGCGCTGACAAAGCCCGCCACCGCCTCTCTCGAGGCGGCGACCGCCAGCTCAACGCCGCGCTGCACACCATCGCGATCACTCAGATCCGAACGCCAGGCAGCCGCGGCCACGCCTACTACAACGCCAAGATCGCCCAAGGCAAGACGGCCCGCGAGGCACGACGGTGCCTCAAAGACGCCTCGCAGACCACATCTGGCGCACCATGATCACAGACGAGCGGCGCTCGGCGGCGAACCCGAGAGGACAAGCGGGGGCGACTCTGAGATCCAGCGCGGCTGGCTCAACCCCGACCACCAGCTCTTCGGACAAGTCACTTCCCGGGCCCGCCAACCGCGACGATACGACACCCCGACCAGCGCCTTGACAAACACAGAGGCACCCAAGGGCAGTGATCTCAGCGTCCACAGCGACGCCGATCTGGACTGGGTCGCCGCCGAAGTCAACGACCGCCCACGAAAGCGACTAGATTTCCGCAAGCCGATCGAAGAAATCGGAGACCTGCTGTTGCGCTGACCGCCAGGATCCGCCGTTCCCCATACGACACGGTCAGATCATCATCGTTGTCCCAGAACCCGTGTCCGCGAGATGCACGTCTCGAACTCCGACAGCGTGCGGTCACGGGTTACGCTGGTGGCGCAGGCTGGGGTTCCGGACGTCCGAATACGCTCGCGGTCACGGGTGCACGCCGACCGGCGCGATGAGTACCTCCGGCGCGGCGCGGAGACAGCGGCAGTGTGTCCGGCGATCCTCAGCCGCCCGTCGGGTTCCAGGCCTCCTGCCCAGAACGAGCACATCAGGTTCATAGAGCGGCCCAAGACGCCACCGACGATCGCCTCCGATCTACCGCTGGAGTATCAGCGCGGCCAGGGCCCTACTGATCGCCTGCTCGACGGACATCGCTCGTGCCCGTTGTACCGCGTTGTCCCAGACCTGAGGCCCGAGCGTCTCAGCCAGCCGGGAGCCGCAGTGGACCAGTCGTTCCCGCATCGGGCCGAGGCGGCCGTCGCCGTCGCCGATCGGGCGGCTCGCGCTGAGGGCCACGGCGGCCTCCCGAGGGGACCGGTCGGCCAGGACGAGGCCGGCGACGTCGAGGGCCTCGTCCGCCCAGTGCGTCACCCCCATGTCGCGAAGTATCCGCAGCAGCCGTGACACCGGGGCTGCTGCGCGGCCGTCCCTGCTCAAGACTGCGGCCTGGCTGGTGTGGGCAAGGGCCATCATCAGCACCCGCGGCGCCCCCACGATCCGCTCCGCGCTGCGCACCGCCCGCGCGGCCATCGCGGCGGCCGTGTCCGGGTCGTCTCCGAGGGCGGCGACCAGGGCGAGCGCGCTGCCGACGTGGGCGCGCAGGGACTCGTCGTCGGCGCCGTCGGCCAGCTCCAGCGCGGTGTCGAACTCCACTGCTGACCGGTCGTGGCCGTCGGTCAATGCGATCCATCCGAGGGCCCAATGGCACCAGCCGAGGAAGTCAGTGTTGGTCGACCGGCCTATAGCACCGCGCAGCAAGCCCTCGGCCGCGCGAGGGTCGCCGCTGGAAAGCAGGACGTGGGCGCGGTAGAAGTCGACCTGGGCGACGGACTGGCCGTCGGGCAGGCTGAGCGCCACGTCGTGGGCCTCCGCGAAGAGCGGCTGGTACCGCGCCGGTTCCGCACCGGACCGCATCAGCAGCGATGCAAGGGCAATCAACGCCTCCACGCGTGCTGGGCCTGGCGTCACGCAGCGGCCGATCGCGTCGACGAGCCATCGACGCCAGTCCAGCGTCTCGCCCCAGTACCAGTATGGCCAGTGCGCCGTCGCGAGACGAAGCAGCGCGTCGTCGTCACCCGTGGTCTGTGACCACTCCAGCGCGGCGGTGAAGTTGTCGTGGTCGGCGTCGAGACTGCGGAGCCACGACCACCAGTTCCAGTAGTCCGAAGCCGTCGCCCAGTCGTCCGCCATGCCCAGGAAGTGGTCGCGGTGCCGGGTGCGTGCGTCGTCCCACTCGCCTGCGTTCGCGAGCTCCTGCCCCGCGTACTCCCGGATCGTCTCCAGGAGGCTGTAGCGGACCTCGGGCTCGTCGCCGACGACGGAGAGCATCGACTTGTCCACCAGCCGCGTCAGCAGCGCGAGAACCTCGAAGGCCGCTCCGGACGTGGACTCGGGCGGCACGTCGCCGGCGACCGCTTCCGCGGCGTCGAGGGTGAACGGCCCGCGGAACACCGAGATCCTGCGCAGGACCGCCTGCTCGGGACCCGGCAGCAGTCCATAGCTCCAGTCCATCGCCGCCCGCAGCGTCTGGTGGCGCGGTACCGCTGTGCGCGACCCGTCGGTGAGCAGCCGGAAGCGGTCGTCGAGCCGCTCAGCCACCTGGTGGGCGCCGAGCACCCGGATCTTGCCTGCGGCCAGCTCCAGCCCCAGGGGGATGCCGTCGAGGCGTCGGCAGATCCGGGCGACGGCCGCTGAGTTGGCCGCGCTCAGCGCGAAACCGGGCCGGGCTACCTGGGCCCGGTCGCAGAACAGCGCGACGGCGTCGGATCCGGTGAGTTCCTCCACGCTCGACGCCTGCTCGGCCGGCAGGGACAGCGGGGGTGTCTTCCAGACCACCTCCCCGGGAACACCGAGGACCTCCCGGCTGGTGGCCAGCACCGTGACGTCCGGGCATCGGGTGAGGATGGCCTGAGCGAGCCATGCGGCGGACTCGACGACGTGCTCGCAGTTGTCGAGCAGGAGCATCAGTCTGCTGTCATGCAGGTGATCGCACAGGCCTCGATCGAGCGGGTTACCGGATCGGGCGAGCGGGCCGGGTAGCAGGCCCAGCGAGGTGACGACCTCGTCGGTGACCAGGCCGGGATCGCGGATCTGCGCGAGTTCGACGAACCAGACGCCGTCGGGACGGCTACCGAGGACGGCTCCGGCCGCCTGCAGGGCCAGCCGGGTCTTGCCGGACCCGCCAGGGCCCGTCAACGTCAGCAGGCGGGAGGTCGCGATCAGCGACACGACCTCATCCAGCTCCCGTTTCCGGCCGACGAACGAGGTTAGCGCGGCCGGCAGGTTGTGCCGGCTCACCGCGTACGCCCGCAGCGCCGGGAAGTCGGCAGGCAGGTCGGAATGCGCGATCTGGTAGACGCGCTCCGGGCGGGCGAGGTCGCCGAACCGGTGCTCCCCGAGGTCGATGAGCGACGTGCCCTGGGGCAGGTCGTCCTGGCCGAGCTCCGCCGCGACGTGCGAGCACACCATCTGGCCGGGCGCCGCGGCGGCCAGCAACCGGGCCGTGCGGTCAAGCGGCCGGCCGATCCAGCTCCCGCCTCGACGGTCAGCCGCCCCGGCGTGCACCGCCATTCGCACGCCCCGGCGGTCGGTCGTCCCCATCCCCCCACGCCGGCCGCGCTGCACCGCTACCGCGGCCCCGAGCGCGGCCGCCACAGTCGGGAACGCGGTGCGGAACGCTGTGCCGGTGTGGCCGACGACCTCACCGCTCCGGGACTCCACCTCGCCGAGCAGGACGGCCCGTACGCGGGCGAGGTCTTCCTCTTCCCCGGCGTCGAGGAAGAGGAAAGCCACAACGTCACCGGTCCAGTGGCGCCCGGGATCGGGGGGTGCGATGAGGTCGGGATCCTGGTGCAGGATTCGCTCGGCGAGCGCGCGCAGCTCCGGCATCGCCTCCACGCCGAGCTCGTCGGCCAGGACGCGGCGCACCCGCTGGAAAGCCTGCAAAGCGTCGGCTTGGCGACCGAGTCGGTAGAGCGCCAGCATCACCTGCCCCCACGGCCGCTCCCGCAGGGGGTGCCGGGCCACGTGCACCTCCAACCGGTCCAGGGCGTCCTGCGGCCGCCCGAGGGCCAGCAGCGCGTCTGCGAGGTCCTCGGTGGCGCCGAGTCGGACCTCCTCCAACCGCTGCGCCTCGCCGCGGGCGAACGGCCGGTCGGCGAGATCCCCGAGCGCCGGCCCCCTCCACAGGGCCAGCGCGCCGTGCAGGGAGCCGGCAGCCGTGGCTGCCTCACCGTCTACGAGTGCCCGACGTCCCGCGGCCACCAACTCCTCGAACCGGACGGCGTCGACACGGGCGGGCGCGGACTCCAGGACGTAACCGCCGTCCCGGCTGCGGAGCCGGGGCCCCTCCACGCCGGAGCCCGCAGCGGCCGCCCCGAACGCCCGCCGCAGCCGAGACACCAGGCTCTGGAGCGTCGCCTGGACCGCGGGCGGCGGCGACTCACCCCACAAGTCGTCGACGAGCACCTCGACCGGGACGACATGGTTCACCCGGAGCAGGAGCGAGACGAGCAGCGCCCGCTGCTTAGCGCTACCGAGCTCGACGACCCGATCGCCCGCGGCGATCTCGACGGTGCCGAGCACACGGAACTCGACGCCGCACCCCTGGGGATCCATGGCTCCTCCCGGCCCACTCGAGGCCGGACAGTACCCGCGCCCGCACGGCGCAAGGTCCGCGCAAGCGGAGCACCGATGCTCGTGACACGAACCGAAGGGAGGGCGGGACACATGGGCGGGATGACCACGTTGCACGAGGCCCGAACCGCGCTGTCGGCGGTGGCGGCCCGCACCGCTGACCTCATCGGCGCGTCGCCCGACACGGCCGCCGCGATCCCGGGCTCCCCCTGGACGGTTCGGGAGGCGGCGGTGCACCTCGCCGTGATCGGCGTCCGGTACGCGGGAATGGTTCACGGCGAGCCGATCCAGTACCCGCCACTGGCCCCCGAGGACTGCGCGCGTCGTGACGACGAGCTCAACGCCGACATCGCGGAGCGCCGGCCGTCCGAACTCGCCGCCCTCGTCCGCGACGGCACCAAGCGCCTCCTGGCGGCGACCGCGTCCTGCGAGGACGCCCGGGACGTCCTCTTCGACGGCGGGGTCGTCCTGCCGATCCGACATCTTGTCGGCATCGCGGTTGCCGAACACCTGCTGCACGGCTACGACATGGCCGTCGCGACGCGCCGGCCGTGGCGGATCGACCCCGACCACGCCGTTCAGGGTTTCCTCGCGTGTCGCGCTCGCGACGGCCGTTGTCTCGACCCGCTGACGGGTGACGGACACGCGGCCTCCTACGTCGTCGAGCTCACCACCGGTCAGCGGTACGCGGTAGGCCTCGCCGACGGTGAGCACCGCATCGACGAGCCGGGTTCGCTGACGGTGGGTTGCACGGTCACAGCCGATCCCGTCGCGCTCCTCCTCGTCGGCGCGCACCGTCTGAGCCGGTGGACCGGCATCGCACTGGGGTTGTTCCGTGCCGACGGGACCCGGCCCGAGCTCATGCTGAGTCTTGACGACCTGTTCCGGTTCCCGGGAGTTTGTGGACCCCATCCGACGCAGGAGGTAGTCCGATGAACTCCGTCCCCCAGGTCGCAACGCCGACGGTGTCGCTCACCCTCGACTGCGCTGATCCCGAGTGCCTGGCCGCCTTCTGGATCGCGGCGCTGGGCTACCAGCGGGTCGCCGCGGTGGATAACTTCGTCGTCCTCGGCCCGGCCGCCGGCACCGCTGGACCCAAGCTGGCCCTGCAGGGGGTCCCCGAGCCGCGGCGGCCGAAGAACCGCATGCACCTCGACCTGTGGGTCGAGGACATCGAGGTGGACGCCGCCCGGCTCGAGGCGCTCGGGGCCACGCGGCTGCGGGACCAGCCGCTCGCCGAGCACGGCCTGCGCTGGATCCAGCTCGCCGATCCGGAGGGCAACGAGTTCTGCGTCGCCCGCGGCTGAGCGGACGTTCGTGTGGAGCACCAACCAGACAAGGAGAGTCGCATGACCCAGACAATGAAAACCGAGACCGGTGCGATGACCGTCGTCGACGACTACGACGCGATCCGCTGCACCGTCCAGCTGTGCCTCGACGGGGAGGCCACCGGGGACGTCGAGAAGCTGCGGGAGGCATTCCACAGCGACGCCCGAATGTTCGGCTCGCTCGCCGGCGAGCGCTACGACGTCCCCATCTCGGAACTGTTCGCCCTCGCCGCGAGCGCGCCCGCGGACACAGGCAACTACCGCTCCCGCATCCTCGCCGTCCAGCAGACAGGGGACGCCGCATTCGCGACCGTGGCGGAGGAGGGCTACTGGGGAACGGTGTCGTTCCTCGACTACCTCTCACTCGCGAAGATCGGCGGGACGTGGAAGATCGTCAGCAAGCTCTTCGCCCATGTCGGCGGCGAGCCGCCCGAGATGGGGTAAAGGCGACACCTCGCCATCGCGTCGAGTGGCCACAGCCCACGCAGCCGTCGCAGCCCGCGCAAGACCGGGCTGCAGCGGGACCAAGCCGCCGGAGAACACCGACACTCCGGCGGCCACGGCTCGCACGGCAAAGTCCCCACCCGCGGTCGCCATACGCCGACGGCACCGACGACCAGTCGCCGTCCTTGCCATAGAAGATCGCGGCGGCGCCTGAGAACCGTCGCGCCCAGCATCTCGCGGCGCGTCGACGCGGCCCCGGATCCGACACCCATGAACCGTCCAGCTCGGGCGCGGGCCACGATGCGCCCGATCAGAGCAAGCCGCGGTGGGCAGCACCGACACCTGATCGGATCGTTTGCTGGCGGCGGTCTGGCTAGCGTGCCTTCGCTTGGCGCGGAGCGGCCGCTCCTACGCTGGGGACCTGCCCGGGTGGCAGCCGTCGCTGGCCGGGTGCACGTCGATCTCCGGACTAGGACCATTGTCTGAT
>JACCZY010000268.1 GCA_013695685.1 Geodermatophilaceae bacterium
TCGGCCTCCCGCTGCAGCGCACGGCCGATCTCGGCCGGATGCACCTTGCCCTTGAAGAGGCGAGCGAATGCGCCGCCGACCGCCCCCTCGAGCTTGCGCTCGAAGCGCTGCAGCACACCCATCACCGACTCCTCCCCTGCTCTGCCCGTTGTCGAACCACGATCGTAACTGTGCCGGGGTCCGGCAGCGTCCAGACGACCCAGGTGTCAGCGGCCTGCGTGCTATCGTCGTCCGGCCGTCAGACCCCCGTGCGAGGGTGGTGGGCGGCAGTGCGGTGTGCCCGTCGTGACCTCGGTCGAGGGGTACGCCGGGCCCAGGGCAAGTGGCGGAATGGCAGACGCGCACGGTTCAGGTCCGTGTGTCCGAAAGGACGTGGGGGTTCAAGTCCCCCCTTGCCCACACAGATCTCTCGTGACGTCCCGGGTGACGCGGCGTTCGACGACGAAGGACAGGAACGGGATCGTGCCGGCCACCATCACCCCGACGGTGCGGCGGAACGTCCACAGGCTCCTCGTCCCGAGCGACAGCGTCGCCAGCAGGTAGACGGCGTACAGGAAGCCGTGCAGCGGCCCGACGACGCCGATCAGGCCCTGGGAGTCCGCGAGGTACTTCAACGGCATCGCGACGAGCAGGAGCACCAGCAGCATCACGCCGACGACGTAGGCCATGACGCGGTAACGGGTCAGCGCCGCCTGCAGCTTCGCGTCCACGCCGGTCAGCCCAACCGGGTACGCAGGAACTCAAGGGTGCGAACCCACGCCGTTCGTGCCGATTCCTCGTCGTACGTCCCGAGCAGGTTCGTGTCGTTGAAGAAGGCGTGCCCGGCCGGGTAGAACAGGAACTCCGCCGGGCGGCCGGACTCGGCGTGGATCCGCTCGGCCAGCTCCCGCGCCGCCTCGGCCGGGATCGAGTCGTCCTGCTCGCCGTAGTGACCGAGGACCTCCGCGTCCATCCCGGAGAAGTCCACCGGCTCCTGCAGTACGCCATAGAACGGCACGGCCGCGGCGATCGTCGCTCCGTGCTGTGCGGCCAGTACGAGGACGAAGCCGCCGCCCATGCAGAAACCGACGGCGCCGAGCCGCTCGCTGGTGACCGCGTCGTGGGCGAGGAGGTAGTCCACCGCGCCGGACAGGTCGCGCGCGGCCTGCTCCACCGGCAGCTGCTGCATCAGCGACTCTGCTTCATCCTTGTCATGGGTGGTCGCCCCGCCGAAGAGGTCGGGAGCCAGTACGACGTAGCCCTCCGCCGCGAAACGGTCGCTCACATCGACGATGTGTGAGGTGAGCCCCCACCACTCCTGGATCACTATCAGACCGGGGCCGGTGCCCGCGGGCGGTAGGGCGAGGTAGCCGTGGGCATGACCTCCGTTACTCGCGAAGGTGACGTTCTGGGCCGGGTTATCGGTGTCGGGCATGCTTGCCAGGCTAGTGCCGAGGCGAGTCCGTCCTCGTGCAACCGCCCCCGTTCGCCCGCTCGGTACCTCCCGTCGACCGCTCGACGAAGGTCCGCCTCCTACGATGTAACCGAGCCGGGTTTACCGGGAGTCGGTGTCGAATGGCGTTGGCCGTGCCCAGTTCAGTCGCATCCTCGGATTCCAGCGCCCGCGCTGTCCGATTCCTGCATGAGCACCAACGAGGCGTTCTCACCACCTTCCGCTCTGATGGCCGTCCGGCGATGTCGCCGGTGCTCGCTGCCGTTGACGATGAGGGGCGCGTGCTCGTCAGTACGCGTGCGACGGCGTACAAGGTGGCCCATCTGCGGCGTGACCCGCGGGTGGCGCTGTGCAGCCTGTCCGACGGCTTCTTCGGCGAGTGGGCCCAGGTGGAAGGTACGGCGGAGATCGTCGAGCTACCCGACGCCATGGAGCTGCTGGTGGACTACTACCGTCGGGTCAGCGGGGAGCACGACGACTGGACCGCGTACCGCGAAGCGATGCGCGCAGAGCAGCGGGTCGTCCTTCGCTTCGTCATCACCCGGGCCGGGCCCACGGTCAGCGGCTGAGCCAACCTCAGGAGAAAAGCATGATCTTTGCCTTGTTGTCTCGCCGTCTGCGCGCCTTCGTGATCGGCGCCGTGCTGGTCCGGCTGGCGCCGGTCGTGGCTCGCCTCCTGCACGCCGCTGCTGACGGGCTCCGCCGCCGCGGCAAGCACGGTGCGCCGGCAGCCATGCTGACCAAGGCCGGCGACGCGCTGCTGTGGGTCGGCCGCCGACGCGGTCGCGGCCGCGACACCGTCGGCTAGGCGTCGAGCGTCGGGGTGCTCGTCTTCGTCGGTCTGGTCCTGCTAGTCCTCGGCGTCATCCACCTCTACCTCTGGAAACGGCTGGTCCGCGACACCACCGTCCCCGGCCGGCTGCGCCGCGTCGGTACCGGGCTGCTCGTCGTACTGCTGATCCTTCCGATGGTGGCTCTCGTCGGAGGCCGTAGCTGGCCGATGTCGGTCCTGCGGCCGCTGGAATGGGTCGGGTTGGTCTGGGTGGGCGTCATGTTCTACATCTTCGTCGTCCTGCTCGTCCTGGAACTGCCGCGGGCCGCCCTGTGGATCCGTGTGCGCCGTGAGGACGGTGTCGATCCGGGTCGCCGCTTGTTCCTGTCCCGGGCTTTGGCTGGTACGGCGCTGGTCCTGTCCGCCGGCGCCGCCGTCGTCGGGGTGGTCACCGCGACCGGCCGGGTACCGGTGAACCTGGTGCGGGTGCGCCTCGGCCGGCTCGATCCGGCGCTGTCCGGGTACCGCATCGCCGTGCTGGCAGATGTCCACCTCGGCCCCCTGATCGGGCGCGACGAGCTGGCCGAGCAGGTGCGGACGGTGAACGCCGAATCACCCGATCTGGTCGCGGTGGTCGGCGACCTGGTCGACGGCAGCGTCGCTGAGCTGGGCGAGGCCGCCGAGACATTGCTGGAGCTACGCGCGGAGGACGGGATCTTTTTCGTCACCGGCAACCACGAGTACTACAGCGGCGCCCAGGAGTGGGTGGACTTCCTCTCCGGCATCGGGGTCCGGGTACTGCGCAACGAACGGGTGGAGATCGGCCGCGACGGCGCGGCGTTCGACCTCGCCGGTGTCGATGACGTGTCCGCGGCTGGTTCGGGCGAGCCGGGGCACGGCGCGGACCTCGGCGCGGCGCTGGCCGGCCGCGACACCAGCCGACCGGTCGTCGTGCTGGCCCACCAGCCGGTGCTGGTCGACGCCGCGGCCGAGCAGGGGGCGGACCTGCAGATCTCGGCGCACACCCACGGCGGACAGATCTGGCCGTTTCACTACATCGTGCGCCTGAGCCAGCCGGCTCTGGCCGGGTTGTCACGGGTACGGGAGACTTGGCTGTACGTGTCCCGCGGTACCGGTTTCGCCGGTCCGCCGATGCGGGTGGGTGCCTCGCCGGAGATCACGATCATCGAGCTTCTCTCTGCCGCTTCCTGACGCACCGCTTCCTGACGCGGTGGGCCTTGCCCCGGGGGCGGCTGCTGCCTCACATGCGGGGCAGCGGGGGCAGCGGACTCGGGGGCGCTATGCAGCCTCGGTGTCCGGCGGGGTCGTCCCAGGGCTGTCGGCCTGCTTCGCTGCAGGCGGACCGTCGGGCCGTGCGTGCTGGTCGCGAGGCGGCGGGTGCTGGTCGCGAGGTGGCGGGTGCTGGTCGCGGGGCCAGGGTTCGGTCCTGCCCTGTTGTCCGGCGGGGCTGATCCAGGTCAGCTCGCCGTCGTCGCTCTGCTCGACCCGCCATCGGGTGTGGGTTTTCAGCCGGTGGTGCCCGCGACATAGTGCGGCGAGGTTGTGGGTGGCGGTGGGACCCCGCGGGTACGGGTCGGTGTGGTCCAGGTCGAAGCGGGCAGCGGGCTGGCGGCAGCCGTACCAGCGACAGATCTGGTCCCGTGGCCTGCACGAGGGCGGCCATCGCCCCGGGCGGGCTGTAGCGAGTGGTGCCGACATCCAGGACCGTGTCGTTGGCTGGGTCGGTGAGCAGGCGCCGCCAGGTGGCATCCGCGGCCAGCTCACGGGCTGCATCGGCGTCGATCGGGCCATACCCCCGCAGGTAACCCGGTTGGTCGTCCAGCCCGGCCAGCGTCGTCCTCGCCACAGTCACGTCGATCCTCGCGCGGCCACGGCCATCCCGCGCCTGCGGCGGCGGGCGGCGCAATGCGGCCGGGGCCGCCGCTGCGACTTCGGTATCGGCGTCGGTGTCGGCGGCGGAAGCGTCGTCGGGGACGTTGTCCGCTCCTGGCCGGGCGGGAGTGGGCACGGGAGCACACGCGGCCCCATCTTCGGGGTGCAGGCGCGTAGCCGCGCCCATGATCAGGTCGACGAGAGTGTCGGCACGGCGGTCGTCGGCTGTCCGGTCGTCGGCTGTCCGGTCATCACGGGCTGCGCCGCCGGGCGGCAGGCCCGGTTCGGAAGCGGTCGGTGCTGTGTCCGGCGGCGGTGCCGCGCTGTCGGCGAGTTCGCACAGTTCGCGGTAGCAGCCGAGCGCGTCGGCGGCGGTAAGCCGGGCCCACAGGCTGGCCATCCCGTCCGGTCCGGGGGTGAACCGCACGGTGCGCTCGCGGACCGCCGCGGCGTGCCGGCGCCGGGCGGCGTCGGGGTTGTACGGCGCCCCCCCCACGGCTGGCGATGTCGCGCTGCCGCTCGGATTCTTGGTTCGGCACTGCCACCGTGTTCCCTAGCACATCGCGTGATCGTCGTGCCCTCTGACGTCTTGAACAGCTTGCGGGATTGCGGATACTGGCCGCATGGCGGTCAGACG
>JACCZY010000279.1 GCA_013695685.1 Geodermatophilaceae bacterium
GGGGCGGTGGGGGCGGTGGCGCAGTGTTCACCGGTGGTGCGATGCCCGGCGGCGCGCCCGGACCGAAGGCCCAGCCCTCCGTTGCGCCGTCGACAGGCTGGCTGTTGCCTGCGCCCTGGCCGCCGTACGTCCACGAGCCGCCACCGGGCGGCGCCTGCCAGTAGGACCAGTACGCCGTCTCCGGGGGAGTGCGCACACACGCGTCATCTTCGGCCGGCGGTACGCCGTCGATGCGGCAGACAAAGGCCTGACCTGTCACCAGAGCGACGCTGAAGCCGGCCTGCGACAGCGCCGACAGGCCGTTCGTCGGGTCGCCCGCGCACCCTGTCTGTACGCCGCCGTACCGGCCGAAGTCGACCACGACGGTGACGCCGCTCCCGCCCGTGCAGGCCGCCGCCTGTGCCGGGCCGGGAGCCCACAGTGTGCTGGCCGTGAACAGGGCCGTGCACAGCAGAACCAGGAGCGGTTTCATGATCATGAGTCTGGTTTCAGGGGAAACTCCGGATCCCACACTCATGATCATGGTCCGAGAGCTCACCGATGCAGGCCGGCCCGGCGTCGGGTGGCGAGGAGCAGCCCGCCGCCGAGCAGCAGGCTTCCCCCGGCGAGCGCGAGCAGCGGTTCCATGTCGGCTCCGGTCACCGGCAGCCCGGGACCGCTCGGCGTCGGGCCGGCGGTCGGGCCAGGGTCGGTGGGTGTCGGAACGCCGGTCGGCGTCGGGCTGGGAGTCGGACGCGGATCGGTCGGGGTCGGGGTCGGCGTGGGGCTGGGCGTGCTACCGGGGCAGTCCAGCCGGGGAGCCGCGGCAGCGGAGCCGGCCGAGTCGATCTCCAGCAGACCGATCCCCACGATGCCGGGGACGGCCTGCGCGGACGCCCGGGCTGCCCGGTCGTCGAACAGCGGCTGCCCGTCCGGGTCGTCGGTGAACGCGATGGCTCCCTGCTGCTCCGGCGGTGCCGAGCACCCGATCTGCCTGGCGAGCAGCCACTGCACGGCCGCATCGCGGGCCTCGTCCAGGCGTTCGCCCGATGACAGCGCCTGTGCCGCCAGACCGGTGCTGTTGGCGTTCACAACGCCCAGGTCACTGAAGCCGCCGTCCGGGCCCTGGTTGCGGAGGAGGAAGTCGAGCGCCGGACCAACCGACGGGCCGTAGTCGATCGCCCGAAAGGCCTGGGTAGCCAGGCTGGTCGTGTCGATGCTGGCCGATGCCGGCGCACACGCGTCGGCTCCGATCGTCAGGGGGACGTTGCCGTCCTGCGGCCCGCCGTCGAGGCACTGCTGACCGGCGAGGAGGCCGGCCGCCTCCGCCGACAACTCACTCGGGGCGACCCGGGTGAGCGCGAGAACGGCGAGCGACTGGCCGATGTTGTTGCTGAAGTCGCCGAACTCCGAGACATCGGAGAACCTGCCCTCGGGGGTCTCGGTGAAGAGCAGGCGCGAGAGCAGGTCGACGCCCCCGAAGTCGGCGACGTCCCTGCCCGTTACATCCGCGACCAGCAGAGACTTGGCGAGCGCGCCGGCGTAGTGCTCCCCGTCCGGGTCGTCGGCGCTCTCGGCGGCACCGACGTACATCTCGATGTTGGCCTCGAGGTAGTCCGTCGCGGCGGTCGAGGCGGCACCACCGACCCCGGCCGCGGCCAGCGCGATGACCGTGTCAGCGGTCAGTCCGTAGTCGGGGAACCGCTCGTCGTCGGTGATCACGCCGTCGCCGTTGAGGTCGATCGTGACCTCGATGTGGTCACCGACCCCGTCGCCGTCGCCGTCCACCAGCTGGGCGGTCAGCCAGCCCGCAGCCGCCTCGGCCGGGTCGGACGTGACTGGGGCCGCTAGCGCAGGACGCTGCAGTCCGAGCAGGATGCCGGTGGCCACGACGAGCAGGGCACCCCCGGCGCGGGCGGGGTAGCAACTGAGGATGCTGGGCATGAACGCCTTCCGGAAAGCGTCGGACCAAAGCTCCGAGGTGGCCTCCGTGCGACGACCCTTACAACAAAACGCCTCCTGCGCAGCTGCGCGGGAGGCGGCCAGGTCGTCCCTGGGTGGATCCGCCCCGTGACCTCGACGGTGGATGGAATCGCGAACGTCCGGCAGGTCTTCGGGCTCGCCGCTCGTGGGAACGAGCGGCCTACCGTTGCGGGACAGCGCCGGAATCGGACCGGTCTTCCCCTGGGCGGACGTCTATGGAGTTGTACGTTCGGTGTGGCTGTACGCGGGCAGTGTGACGTCACCCTGTCGGCCTAGTCAAACCCACCCAGCGAGTCAGCCCGAAGGCGGCGTGGGCGTAGGCGTAGGCGTAGGCGTGGGCGTGGCATCGGGCGCCGCACGCTCCGGCGGGACGCAGATCACCTCGGGGACGGCGTTGTACCGCGTGTTGAAGACCTCTTCGCGCAGGACGTTGCCGCCGCCGACGGGACGGAACACCCGCGTCACGCTGATGTCGAAGCCGGCGCTGCCGCTCTGCTCGGCGCAGTCGCCGTCGTCGGGCTTGCGCTGCCTCTCCGGCTCGGAGTAGTTGTGCCGCTCGCCGCTGACCGACTCGATGTCGTAGTGCTTGGTTCCCCAGAACGTCACAGTGATCGCGCCAGGCTCCCACAGCGTCTGGATGTAGATGCCGGTGTCGCTGTCGTTGCGCCAGACGATGTCGATCGTGTCGTAGAAGACCGTCGCCTCGCGACCGGCCGGATACCGGCTGATGTAGTAGCTGTGCGGCTGGTGCTCGATGTCCTCGAGCCCGGCGAAGAACACCGCGTTGAACATTGTCGTGGCGAACTGCGAGATGCCGCCGCCGACGGCCTCGACGAACTCGCCGTTACTGATGATCGTCGACTCGATGTACCCGTCTGCCTCAGTCCGCGGGCCGGTGAAGCCGTTCAGGCTGAACGTCTCCCCGGGCGGTACGACGGCGCCATCGACCTCGGCCGCCACCACGCGGATGTTCTCGCCGGAGTTCTCGTTCGTGAAGTTGGTGGTGAATGTGCTCACCAGCTCGGTTATTCCGAAACCGCGCGCCTCCTCGGTCGTGAACGCGGCCGGCTGCGAGACGATCGGGACGGCGACCTCCCGGGGGACCGGTTGCGGCAGGACCTCCAGCAGGTCATCAGCCAGCGCCGATACGTCGGAGATCGTCCCGTCCTCGGCTGGTACCACGGCGACGTTTCCGCCGGTGAATGTGAAGCTCGCGTCCACTGGCGGGTTGTCGAACGACGCCAGTGCGTCCCCCAGCGCCCCTTCCAGCGCTGCCTGATCCAACACCGGAACCAGCGTGTCGTCGTCACCCGGCTCGAACCGCAGGGCCGCAGCAATCGCGGCGACCGGAATGTCCGCACGAGCACCGTCGGCGCCGGTGGCGACGACGGGACCGGCCAAGGCCGGGACGGCGAAGCCCGCGAATGCCTCCTCGACGGCGTCGGCGGATACCTGCGCCGGCTGCTCGTCCACCGGAAAGTCCACAGTGGAGACGTCCTCGCGAACCGCCGCCCGTAGCTGCTCTTCGGCGGCGTCACGGTTCAGACGCTGTCCGTTCACCGGGGGCACCGGCACCGCGGTCGTACCCTCGATGGCGATCGTGCCGTGCACCACGCCGATGTCTACCTGCTCGGCAAGGCGTTCGATCGCGGCTGCGAGGACGGCCTCGTCTACCTGCAGGACAGGGTCGACGTCGCGAGAACTGCCGAAGAGTGAGACGAGCCGGGTAAGCGGGTTCAGCGGTTGCCCACCCGCCGCGTCGATGGTCGCGCCGACGTCCATGCTGATGCCCGCCGCGGTGGGGTCGACCGTCAGATCGATCGTACCGGCGGTGACCTGGCGTTCCCGCAGCAGAGCCGTGGCGACCTCGCTGTCGAGTCTCTGCTCGGCCTCGGAACGGCTCAGCCCTCCGATCTCCACCCCGGCGACCGTCGTACCCCTCGGGATGTCCTTCCCCGCCAACGCGAGATCCGCGCCGTATGCCACCGCCAGCACCATCAGCAGGCCGACCGGGATCAGGATGAGCGGGTGCCGCCACCAACGTCGCTGCCGCTGCGCCGGCGCCTCCTGCTCCGCCAGCCAGTCGTCATCCGCTCGCGGCTCGTGATCTGCAAGCTCCGGTTCCCGTTCCGTCCCCACGACTACGACATCTCCCAGGCTGCGTACGGCGGCCGACCCGGTCGCCGTGTGCCTGGCAGCCTAAGCCTTCATCCGTTGGTCGTTGCCGCGGCGGTCGGCGCTACAGGGTCAGCATCCGCGCTGGACGCGATGACCCGGCGGCTGGCGTCGCAGCGGCTGACGCGGCCGCAGGTGTCGACGTCGGTGCCCCTGTGGGCGCGGCCGAGGTCGACGCGGTGGTGCTGGTCGTCGTAGGCGCCGTTGTCGTGGTCGTGATGGTCGTGCTGGTCGTCGTGGGGGCGGTCGTTGTAGTTGTCGTCGGCGTGGGGGCAGTCGTCGTGGGGGGCGGCCTGGGCGTCGTCGTTGCCGCGGTGGTCGTGGGCGTGGACGACGACGGCTGGGTCGACAGTGTCGGTTCCGGGTCGATGACCACCGGCGGCTCCGGAGGGGGCGGGTCGGCGACCGGTGGTGGCACCGGCGCTCCCACGCACAGCACCCGTGGCGTCGGATCGTAGGAGGTGGTGAATTCCTCCTCACGCAGCATCCGGCCGGTGCCGGCCTGCATGAACACCCGGGTCATGCTGATCTCGAAGCCGGCGCTGCCGCTACTGGTCTGGCAGCCGGCGCCTGAGCGGGTCTCACTGGCGGGCTGGCGGAGGTTGGACTGCGACCCGCTGACCGCCTCGATCTGGAGTGTCACAGCGCTCCAGAACGTCACTGTCACCGCGGTCGATGTCCAGTTGGTCTGGATGTAGATGCCGTTCGCGGAATCGTTGCGCCACGTCAGGTCGGTGTCGTCGTAGCGCACCGTCGCGTCGCGACCAGCCGGATAGGAGGCGTTGTACGACGAGTGCGCTGTGTGCCGGACGGGTTCCAGGCCCGCGAAGAACACGGCGTTGAACATCGCCGTGGCGAGCGGCGAGATGCCCTCGCCTACCGCGGCCTCCGCCTCGCCGGGTGCGGCCGCCTCGACGTAGCCCTGCTCGGCCGTCCGTGCTCCGGTGGCCGTGTTCAGGCTGTAGGTCTGTCCTGGCCGGATCACCGCGCCGTCCACCGTTTCCGCGACGATCCGGATGTTCTGGGCGACCCCGGCGTCGTCGTACGCCGACGTGAACGTGCTCACCGGATCCACGATGTTCAACGCGCGGGCCTCGTCCGTGCTGAGTCCGGGTCGCGCCACCATCAGCGGTACGGCGCTCTCCCTGGGTGCCGGCAGGCGCAGGACGCGCATCAGGTCCTGGGCGAGCGAGGCGGCGTCGATCGCCGTCCCCTCCATCGACGGAATGACCGACACGCTGGCGCCGCTCACGTCGAAGGTGGCATCGACCGGTGGACTCGCGAACTGCCCGGCGTCGGCCCCGAATCCCTCGAGCAGGCTGGCCTCGTCCACCCACGGCAGCAGCGAGCCGTCGTCGCCGGGCCCGAACCGCAGCGCTGCGGCGATCTCCTCCACGGTCAAGTCGGTTGTCGTCTCCTCCCCGCCGGTGAGCAGCACGGGCGCGGACAGGGCCGGGACGGCGAAGGACTCCAAGGTCTGGCCGGCCTCGGCCGCTGTCACCTGGGCTCGTCGCTCCAGTACGGGAAAGACCAGCTGCCGAGACCCCGTACGCAAGGCCGCCTGCAACACGTCGGCCGCCTCGGCCCGGTCCAGCTCACGTCCATCGGAAGGATGGACGACGGTGGGCGTCGTCCCCTCGATCTCGATCGATCCCTCGACGAAGGTCACGTCGACCTGTTCCGCAAATCCGGTCATCGCCTCGTCCAGAGCCGGTTGGTCGACGTCGAGGACGGCATCGACCCGGCGATCTCCGAACAGCGACCAGACCCGAGTGATCGGGTTCAGCGGTTGGGCGGATGCCGCCTCGACGGTTCCCGGCACGTCCAACGTCACGCCCGCCTCGGCCGGTCGTACGTCTAGGGTGACCGTTCCGGCAGTGGCTGAACGGGGAGCGGCCATGGCGGGCACGCCGCGTTCGGTCAGCACCCTCGCGGCCTCGGCCGTCGTAAGCCCCCCGAGCGGCAGTCCTGCAACCACGGTGTTTCGAGGTACGTCGTTCCCCGCGACGAGAATGTCCACGGCGTACAGGAGCAGTAGGGAGCTCAGCAGGCCGAGCGGGATGAGCACGCGGGCGCGCCGCCACCACGCTGTTCCGGGTTGCGCAGCCGGGTCCATGTCATCCGGGTACGGCTCGTTCTGGTCCGTGCCCGTCCGGTGGGCACCATCACCGGCCGGGTCGTCGGCCGGCCTGCTGGACGCCTCCTGCCCGACGACTGCGTGCGGCCCGGTGACAGCCTCGAAGACGTCGGGGTCACCGGCGCTCGCCGCAGTCGGTGTTCCGGTCGGCGCGGCTGGAACAGCCGGTCGGGTGTCGGTGCCGGCGTCGGTGATCACCGCGTGTACGTCGGTGTCGCCGAAGACCGCCCCGGTGTCGTCCTCTTCCGCCCGCCCGCCGGACCCACTCGCGGCCACCGGCTGCACGGGCACGGTTCCGCGGCCCTCGGGGGATGTCTCGTGATCGGCGGCGGACGGTCGGTCGGCCATCGGCGGAGGGACGCCGACCTGGTGCAGGTAAGGGTCCGTCTGGTCGACCGGCCGCGGCGCCGGGTCGGTCACCTTGGGGATGAACGGGTCGGTCTGGCCGTCCGGGCCGACCGGTGTCGATCCGGTCTCGCCAGGCGCACGGCGGTCAGGTCCGGACACGGCAGGTCTCCTCGGGCACGGTCGAGCACTCGGCGCTCAGGTCACCACATGATATGAGCCAGTACGGACAGTCGAGGCTGACCGGGTGATGTTCGGCGTGTGCCGGCGTGGACTACCCCGTCCAGACGCGCAATGGCCGCCGTCCGGGGACGGCGGCCATCGGGTGCAACGGGGATCTATGAGATGTCGGCGGTCTCGTCGGCGATGATCTGCACACCGAGGTCGCGCAGCTTGGCGTCGTACTCACGGGCGTGGTGCCCACAGAAGACCAGCTCGGAACCGGAGAGCAGCCGGACTCGTACCCGGCCCTGTGCTCCGCAGCGGTCACAGCGATCGAAGGCGGTCAGCGGCTCGGATGTGGTGGGGGTCAGTGTCGGCGTCATCATGTCTCTCTCTCACTCCGCCAGCGGTCAGGCCAGGTTGTGAATGTATTCGTCGGTCGCGCCGTGCTGGTTCAACGTGCACTGTGTACTACCCAGAATGTAGTGAAATTGTTCCCCGCAGGTTACGTCGCGCCTCCCACGGTACCGGCGTGTCGGGCATCTGGCCGCGGAGCGCTGTGATCCCGCAGACCCATGACCTTCCTCGGCGGAAGTGGGGGCAGACGTGACCACACGGGCCGGCACTGTCGGGGCGGTGCTGGCTGTCGCCACGCCGACGATCTGCGCCAGGCCCGAGCCATCCGCGACCCGGTGTTGTGGCCGGCACTGGCGGCCATCCACGGCTCACTAGCCGAGAAGTGGGGTGTGGGGAGCCTCGCCCAGCGGGCCCATGTGTCGATCTCGCTGCTCGACGAACGCTTCCGGCAGGTGTTGGGCCTCGCCCCGATCCGCTACCTGACCGGCTGGCGGATGCACATCGCCGAGGACCTGTTGCGCTCCTCGGACCTCGGTGTCGCCGCCGTGGCGCGCAAGGTCGGCTACGACTCGGAGGAGGCCTTCAGCCGCGCCTTCAAGCGCGAGCACAGCCAGGCGCCGAGCCGGTGGCGCGTCCGGCGGCTGCGTCCACAGGCGCGCTCACGTGTCGATGCACCGGTCGATATGCCCGCCGAGGACTGAGGGCGGAGCGTCAACCCACAGGCTGTGCGCCGCCGCGAAGATCCCTCCGACGCTCTCGTCGCTGAAGAACTCCGCCGGGGACACGGCTCCGGAGACGACGCTGACGAACCCGTCCATCGCCTCCTGGCTTCCGCGGACCGCGCCGAGCAGCTGCCGCGGCGGGCACGCTGAACTGGCTGATCGCTGCGCTGGCCCGCGACACCAGCGTGCACGGCGACGACATCTGGGTGGTGGACTCCACGCCGGTGGAGTGCGCCCGCTCCCGCGAGGCGGTGCGCCGCTCGGACCTGGCCGGCTGGGCCGAGTAAGGCTACTGCGCCAGCCATTCCCGGTACTTCTGGGGACTTCGCCTGCACCTGATCGCGACCCTGCACGGGTTGCCGGTGGCGT
>JACCZY010000281.1 GCA_013695685.1 Geodermatophilaceae bacterium
GGCCGCGGCTGCGGCCCTCCGCGAGCACGACGATCGCCGTGACGAGAACGAGCAGGCCGGAGAGCACCACCGGGACGGTGCGGTCGAACGGGTTGTTCGTGAAGGACCGGTAGATGCCGACCGTCAGCGTCTCGTAGCGCAGGATCGACACCGAGCCAAAGTCGCTGATGACGTAGAGCGCGGCGAGTAGCGATCCGGCCGCCGCGGCCGGCCGGATCTGGCGCAGGGTGACCCGGAGGAACGTCCCGACCGGACCGACGCCGGCGGAGCGGGACGCCTCCTCCCACGCCGGGTCGACGCCGCGCAGAGTCGCGACCACGGGGAGGTAGACGTAGGGATAGCAGCAGACCGTGAGGACGAGGGCGGCTCCGCCGAAGCCCGCCACGTCGGGTACGGCGGCGATCCATGCGTACGCCGCGACGTACGTCGGAACGGCGAGCGGCAGCGCAGCCAACACGGCCCACAGCCGGCGCAGCGGAACGTCGGTGCGGGCGACCACCCAGGCGGACCCGACACCGAGCACGAGCGCGCCCGCGGTCACGACGGCGGCCAGCAGGACGCTGCGCCCCAGCTGCTCGAGACTGCGGACCCGGCTCAGGACGTCCACTATCCGTGCGGCGTTCAGCTGGCCGGTACGGAACGCGAGGTAGACCAACGGCAGGACCGCGATGGCGGCCGCGATCAGTGCCGCGACCGCCAGCCCGAGCGGCACCCGGCCAGGCGCACGCCGAGGCGCGGGCAGCCGACTCGCTGCCAGCGCCTCGGGGGGAGCCAGCGTGGTCAGGACAATCCGACCTCGTCGATGAGTTCGGTGGTTTCGGCCAGCGAATCCAAATCGGACAGGTCGATGTCGGGCGGGTCGAGCCCG
Organism: Geodermatophilaceae bacterium; assembly: GCA_013695685.1. Lineage (GTDB taxonomy): Bacteria > Actinomycetota > Actinomycetes > Mycobacteriales > Geodermatophilaceae > JACCTY01. Next base: position 869 of record JACCZY010000281.1, read on the forward strand.
GCGAGGTCCGGCAGGTCGCTGCTGGCCGGGACACCGTCGACGAGCGGGTACTCCTGGGTCTGCTCGGCGAAGTAGGTCTGCCCCTCCTCCGACAGCAGATAGTCGATCAACGCCTGCGCGTCCTCGGCCCTGTCCGTGTCCGCCAGCTGGGCGACTCCGGAGACGTTGACCAGGGACCCAGCCTCGCCGTCTTGCAAGTAGTGCAGCCGGGCGGTGACGTTGTCCTCGCCGACTTCGGCGGCGAGCTCGAACCAGTAGTAGTGGTTGATGAGCCCCATCGCGATCTCGCCCGCATCGACGGCATCGAGAATCGCTCCGTTCTTGTCGTAGATCTGCGCGTCGTTGTCCACCAGTCCGTCGAGGAAGGAGCGGGCGGCGTCCTCGCCGTCGAGCACCCGCATGGCGGTGACAAAGGCCTGGAAGGAGGCGTTGCCCGGCGCGATGCCCACCTGGCCGCGCCACCGCTCGTCGTTGACGTCCTCGATCGAGTCCGGCAGCTCCTCCGCCGAGACGAGTTCGGGGTTGTAGACGATGACGCGGGCTCGGCCGGTCAGCCCGACCCAGTTCCCGTCGTCGGCGCGGTACTCCTCGGGAACCCGGTCCAGGACTTCGTCGGGCAGCTCGGCCAGGCAGCCGCCTTTGGCCAGGGCGCCCAGCGCACCGGCGTCCTGAGAGACGAACACGTCGGCCGGCGTACGGTCGCCCTCCTCGAGCAGCTGACCGGCTAGCGCGGCACTGTCGCCGTAACGGACGGAGACCTCGATGCCGGTCGCGTCGGTGAACTGCTCATACAGCGGCCCGACCAGCTCCTCGTTACGGCCGGAGTACACAACCAGCGCCGAGTCGTCCACCGGCTCGGCGCTACCGGACTCCGCATCGGCACCGCCCTCGCCTCCCCCGCAGCTGGCGGCCTGGGCGTCGTCGCTTCCGCAGCCGGCCAGGAGCAGGGACAGTCCGAGCGCGCCGAGTGCGGCCGCTGCCTGGGTGCGCCGGCCGGAGAGCCGCGATCGGGAAGTTCGGAAGGTTCGCACTGACGGGTTCCTCTCGCGACGGCAAGCGATTTAGGGGACCCTAACTTAGGTAAGCCTCAGCACACAAGAGCTGCCGTGACCCTCGGCTAGGGCAGCCGGCGAGCCAGGATCTCGCGCAGGACCGGCAACGCCCGGCGGTCCTTGTCGCGCCCCGCCGCCTCCTTGCTGCGGATCACGTCCGCCAGCGACGCAACGACCACGCTCAGCCCCCGCAAGTCCTCGACGACCGCATCTCGGCGAAGGTCATCAAAGCCCGTGGTGCCGCTGGGCACGAAGGAAATGTCCAGGTCGCCGTGCAGCGTATGCAGGTTCCACACATGGACCGCAGCCAGCGAGGTGGCATCGTGGCTGAACGGCAGCGGCTCGTCCAACTCGACGGCTCGAACCTTGGCATCGAGATCGCGGAGCGCATCAGACAGGCGCTGCAGATTGGGCAGCGACTGACGCGGGGTGATGTCGATATCCAGGGTGGGCAGGGGCGAGCCGTGCATGTTGGCGGCGAAGCCGCCGATGACAACGAACTCGACCTCGCGCCCGATCAACACCCGCAGAATGTCGTGCGGGCGAAAGTCACCCGGCACGGCGTTGCCCGCCCGCAGCGGTGCCCTGGATCGACGCGAGAACGTTCGCCGCATCGACCATGTATTCCAGGCGCTGCTCGTGAGACAGTTCCAACAGCGCGAGCGCCTGTGCGAGATCGGAGTCGTCGTAGGGGTCGAGCGCGACCAGCAGGTTGAAGCCGCAGAAGCGGAGCATCCGCCGTACGGTCTCGAAGCCGGGATCGACCCGCCCCGACTCTGCCCGGGCGACCGCCGACTGCGTGGTCCCGGCCCGCTCGGCCAATTCGCGCTGGGTGAGCCCGGCCCGCTTGCGCGCTTCGCGGATCAGATCTCCACCCATGCTCGCCACGAGGTCGAGCATAGCTCATCCGCTATATAGCGCGGGCGAACCAGCGCTGCGCTACCCACTCCAGCCGCAGCGGCATCCCGAAGGTGGCGCTGAGGTTGCCCTCGGTCAGGACGTCGTCGAGCAGACCACCGGCCACGACCCCGCCGTCGCGCAACAGCAGGACGTGGGTGAACCCCGGCGGGATCTCCTCGACGTGGTGGGTGACCAGGACCAGGGCGGGTGCGTCCGGGTCGGCGGCCAGCGTGGACAGCCGGGCGAGCAGGTCCTCGCGCCCGCCGAGGTCCAGTCCCGCGGCCGGTTCATCGAGCAGCATCAGCTCCGGATCGGTCATCAGCGCCCGGGCGATCTGCACCCGCTTTCGCTCGCCCTCGGACAGCGTGCCGAACGTCCGCTCGGCCAGGGACGCCACGCCGAGTTGTCCGAGCAGCTCGCCCGCCCGCGCCAGATCGGTGTCGTCGTAGCGCTCCCGCCAGCGACCGACGACGGCGTACGCCGCACTGACGACGAGGTCGAGCACCCGCTCATGGTCAGGTATCCGGCTGGCCAGCGCCGCGGTGGTGAGCCCGATCCGCGGCCGTAACTCGAAGACGTCGACGGCACCAACCTGCTCACCCAGCAGGTGCACCGTGCCACTGCTCGGGTGCAGCTGAGCGCTGATCAGCTGCAGCAGCGTCGTCTTGCCCGCGCCGTTCGGCCCGAGGACCACCCACCGCTCGTCCAGCTCCACCGACCAGGACAGGTCGGCGAGCAGGTCGTTGCCACCGCGGGTGACGGTCACGCGGTCGAGGTGCACCACTGTGTCGTCGTCCACCCTGCTGACCACGTCCGGGTCTTTGCGGGGCGGCGACGACACGCACCCCATCCAACCGCATCATCGCCGGCTGGCGCGGCACCCCTACGCTGCCCCGTCATGGGTCCGTCCGAGCCGGAAGATCACCAGGCGCTGGGAGCGGTGTGGGACGGAGCCGGGACGACCGTCGCGCTCTGGGCCCCCGCCGCCGAGGGGGTCCAGGTGTGCCTGTTCGACGATGCGGGCAACGAAACGCAGACCGTCCTCCCCGAGCAGACCGACGGGGTCTGGCAGGGCTACCTCCGCGGCGTGGGCCCCGGCCAGCGGTACGGCTTCCGACTCCAGGGGGCCGGATGCAATCCGGCGAAGCTGCTGCAGGATCCCTATGCCCGCGCGATCGACGGGGAGTTCGTGCCGCACGGTGCGATCCTCGGCACCGGCCGGTACGACGACCGGGACTCCGCGCCCTACGTCCCCCGTGGCGTCGTCGTGGACGACACGTTCGACTGGGCGGACGACCGTCCGCCGGATGTGCCGTGGACGGACACGGTCCTCTACGAGACACACGTGCGCGGCTTCACGCTGTGCCACCCCGGCGTACCGGGTGAGTTGCGGGGCACGTACGCCGGCCTGGCCCATCCGGCGGTTCTGGAGCACCTGGCCGGCCTCGGGGTCACGAGCGTGGAACTGCTGCCTGTGCACCATTTCCTCAGCGAACCGCGGCTGTTGCAGCGCGGACTGCAAAACTTCTGGGGCTACAACACGCTGGCGTTCTTCGCGCCGCACGCCGGCTACTCGGCGAGCGGTACCCGCGGTCAGCAGGTGACCGAGTTCAAGACGATGGTCCGAGTGCTGCACGCCGCCGGCCTGGAAGTCATCCTGGACGTCGTCTACAACCACACGGCCGAGGGCGACCGCCACGGTCCCACGCTGTCGCTGCGCGGCATCGATGACGGCGCCTACTACCGCCTCGATCCCGCCGATCCGCTCCGGTACGCCGATGTGACGGGCTGCGGCAACACCCCCGACACCTCACGGCCCCCCGGACTGCGACTGGTCGTGGACTCCCTGCGTTACTGGGTGAAGCAGATGCACGTCGACGGCTTCCGGTTCGATCTCGCACCCGCGCTGGCCCGTTCCGCCAGCGGAGCGGTGGACATGCACGGGAGCTTTCTCGCC
>JACCZY010000017.1 GCA_013695685.1 Geodermatophilaceae bacterium
ATGCCACCGACTCCGCGCGTGATGACTGTGACCCGCTCATGACGGGACGGAACCTGCTGGGTGAACCACCGCCGACTCTGCTGCCGGCCCAGCCCGCGATCGCGCAGCTTGTCGCCGAAGGCAGCGATCCGGTCGAGATCGCGACCCGGTACCCAGCGGCGAGCATCGCCTGGGCCGCTCTCGCGGAGGCGGCGATGGACGGCGGGCGCACGATCGAGGCCTACGCGTACGCGCGCACCGGCTACCACCGGGGACTGGATGCTCTCCGGCGGAACGGGTGGAAGGGCTTCGGGCCGGTGCCCTGGTCGCATGAGCCGAATCGCGGCTTCCTGCGCTGCGTCGGCGTGCTGGCGAGGGCTACCGCGGCCATCGCCGAGTTGGACGAGGCCCAGCGGTGCGCAGAGCTGTTGCGCGAGTGTGATCCCGCGGCGGAGCACCTGCTCGGCTGACGGTTCGTCGAGCGACCCCGCTGAGTCAGCCAGGCTTCCAGGCTCCGGCGGGTCCGCGGTGGTGCTCTTGGACCTCGTGGGCCAGCTCGTCCAGATCGGCGCCGCCGGACATCAGCTGGGTCAGGTCGTTGAGATCGATGTCCTCGCGGGTGACGTTGGCGACCATCGCGCCGTGGTTGAGCATGATGAACCGGTCGCCGACCGGGTAGGCGTGCCGCGGGTTGTGGGTGATGAAGATGACGCCGAGCCCCCGCTCACGCGCCTGTACGACGTGCCGGATCACCATCCCCGCCTGCTTGACCCCGAGCGAGGCGGTCGGCTCGTCGAGGATCAGGACCCGAGCGCCGAAGTAGACCGCGCGAGCGATGGCGACACACTGCCGCTCGCCGCCGGACAGGGTGCCCACGGGCTGGTGCGGATCCTGGACATCGAGACCGAAGCGGGCGAGTTCGGCCACCGTCACGTCCTGCGCGTGCTCGACGTCGAGCCGGCGGAACGGCCAGAAGCCACGCGTCGGCTCCGACCCGAGGAAGAAGTTGCGCCAGATCGACATGAGCGGGACGACTGCCAGGTCCTGGAAGACGGTGGCGATGCCGCGGTCCAGCGCCTGCCGCGGCGAGGAGAACTTCACCCGCTTGCCGGCCACGAGGTACTGCCCCTGGTCGTAGGACACCACGCCGGAGAGGATCTTGATCAGGGTGGACTTGCCGGCGCCGTTGTCCCCGAGCACGCACGTCACCTCGCCGGAGTTGACCGTCGCGTTGATCCCCTGCAGCGCGGTGACGCCGCCGTACCGCTTGCCGAGCCCGCGCACCTCCAGCAGCGGGGTGTGCGGCGGTACGTCGGACTCCGGCAGGTTGTCACCCTCACCGTCGAGGGCTGCCTGGATGTCGTCGATCGGGTGCAGCTCCGGCTTCATCCGGGCGAGTCCTCCGCTCGACGGCGTACGACGACGGTGTTGATCAGGACGGCGGCGAGGAGCATCCCGCCCAGGAAGAGCGGGAACCAGTCGTTGTCCCACTGCGCGAACACGATGCCTTGCTGCGTCATCCCGTAGATGAGCGCGCCGATCGACGCCCCGATGGCCGAACCGACTCCGCCGGTGAGCAGGCAGCCACCGATCACCGCCGCGATGATGTAGTTGAACTCCTCCCCGAGGCCCACGTTGGCCTGGACGCTGGTCAGCCTTACTACCGAGATGGTCCCGACCAGCCAGGCAGCCGTCGCCGTCGTCATGAACAGCAGGATTTTGGTCCGTCCCACCGGTACGCCGACGCTGCGGGCACTCGCCGGCGCGCCGCCGGAGGCGAAGATCCAGTTGCCGAACTTCGTCCGCACGAGCAGCAACGTGGCCAGGACGGCCACCACGATCCACCACAGGATCGCCACCCGGAACTCGCCGTCGCCGATGGTCGCTGCGGACGCGAAGACCGCTCGTGCCGCGGCGTAGCCTTGGGCGTCGTCCACTCCGCCGACCTGGACGGTGTCGGTGAGCTGCTTGGTCACGCCGACGTTGACCCCCTGCAGGGCGAAGAACGTGCCGAGGGTGACGATGAAGCTCGGCAGCCGTGTCCGCGTCACCAGGATGCCGTTGAGGAAGCCGACAGTCAGCGCGAACAGCAGCGACCAGGCGATTCCCTCCCAGATGTTCACGCCGAGCTGGTCGACCAGCAGGGCGGTTACCAGGCCGGTCGATGCGGTCAGGACCCCGGCGGACAGGTCGAACTCGCCGCCGATCATGAGCAGTGCGACGGCCACCGCCATGATCCCGAGGGTGGCGGTGACGTCCAGGACGTTGGCGATCCCGGCCGACGTGGCGAACTGGTCGGTCTGGGTGGCGAAGAACGCGGCGATGACGACGGCGCCGATCACCGACCCGAGTTCCGGCCGGGACAAGGCCCGGAGGACAGGACTGCGACCGGGGGTGACCGGAACCCGCGCCGAGGTCGTCGCGGCTGTCATGACGCCGGCCCTCCGTTCGAAGGTTGAAGTTTCACAGTCTGCCCTGCCGCGCGGTTCAACGGGTGCCGATCGAGGCCGGATCCTCAACGATGTCGACGTTGTCCTGGGTGATGTAGCGGGGTCCGGTGGGGACCGCTTGCCCACCGCCGACCACATTGCCGTTGCGGGCGTACAGCGCCAGGAACACGACAGGCAGGTAGCCCTGCAGGTACTGCTGCGGGTCGACGGCGAAGAGGAGCTGGCCGTCGCGGATGGCCTGGAGGACGTCGGCGTTGAACTCGAACGTCGCCAGCGTGGCGCTGGACCCCGACGTGTCGATCGCCGTTGCGGCCGCCACAGCCACCGCCGGGTTGAGCGTGAGTACGCCGTCGATCTCCGGGTCGGCTTGCAGCTCCGAGGCGATCGTCGTCTCGGTCTCGACGATGTTGCTCGCGTTCACCTGCAGGGTCCGGACGTCCTCGCCCTGCTCCGCGCCACCGACGCCGCGGGCCGCCCCCTGGCAGCGTTCCTCCAGCGCCACGTTGCCGGCCTCGTGAATGACGCAGAGCAGCGTCGTCACGCCGGCGTCCCGAAGTCTGTTGCCGGCACCCTCGCCGGCGCTGGCTGCCGACTGCCCGACGTGGGTGAGTGCACCGAACTCCGCGGAGCGTTCCTCGCCGGCATTGATCGTGACCACTGGAATGCCGGCCTCGATGGCGCTCGCGATGGACTCCTGCAGCGCGTCGGGGTCGGCCATGGAGACGATCAAGCCGTCGACCCCGCTGGAGGTCGCAGAGGCGATGAGCTGCGCCTGGCTGCCCGGCTCCGGGTCGGACAGGTAGTCGATCTCGGCGTTGCTGGCCTCCCCCGCATCCTCGGCCCCGGTCTTGACGACATCCCAGAACGGGTCACCGGCGGTGCCGTGGGTGACGACGGCGAACGTCAGGCGGCGGTCAGGATCTCCCTCGCTGGGTCGCGTGGCTGTCGCGCTCTCGGGCAGGCTCAGGGACTCGACCGCGGACTCGGTGTTCGCGGTGGACCGGCTGCCCGCTGTACAGCCGGCGACGATGAGCGCGGCAGCGGCTACCAGCGCGGACCATGTTCCGCGTCCGGTCATCGACCGGACCATGTTCCGCGCCGCGTCATCGACCCGCCCCCTCTTCCCGATGAGTCCGTCGCCGGTCGAGCACCCGCAATCGGTCGACCACCTGACCCGTACCGTGTCGTGCGTGGGGCCAGCCCAGGTCAATCTCGCCCGCTTCGAGCCGCGGCTCATGGTTGCCCTGTTCGGCGTCGCGGCGAGCACCCAGTCCCCCTCCCCGGTCCTATTGTTCTACACCGATCGGCTCGGTCTCGGTGCCATTGAGTTGACCGTGTTCTTCTCGGTGTACGCACTCGGCCTGGTTCCGTCCCTGTTGCTGGGCGGCCCGTACTCAGACCGCTACGGCCGCCGCACCGTCGTCGTCCCCATCAGCCTGCTCAGCGTCGTGGCCCTGCTGGTGCTGGTCTTCGCCGATGTGGCGGGGCAACCGGCGCTGCTGATCGGCCGTTTCCTGCAAGGGGTGACGAGCGGCGCGGTGTTCACCGTCGGAACGGTCTGGATGCGCGAGTTGGCCGGCCGCGAGCGCGCCGCCGCCGCGGCGATGCGTGCCGCCGCCGCCATGGCTGTCGGGTTCGCCGTCGGACCGTTCATCGCCGGAGTCCTCGTGCAGTGGGCACCGTGGCCCACCGTGCTGCCGTTCGCAGTCCCGCTGGGGTTGGTGTTTCTCGCATACTTCCTGGCCCGAACGGTGCCCGAGACGATGACGGTACGACGACCCGGTCGGCTGGAGATCGGGATCCCACCCGGCGCAGGGCGAGGGTTCGTGCTCTACCTGCTGCCGGTCGGGCTGCTCGTCTACACCTTCGCCGTACTGTCCCTCACGGTCTTTCCGCTGCTCGTCGCCCGGGCCGGTTTCGGGGCAACGTTGTTCCTCGTCGGCGTGATGGCCCTGATTGTGCAGGGCTCGGCTGCGCTGGCGACGCCGTTGGCCAAGCGATTACGGCCGGGTCCGAGCGGCCCCCTCGCCGCCGTACTGGCGGCCGTCGGATGCTGGTTCGGGTACCTGGCGGTACAGCAGGGAGGCTGGGGCTGGGCGCTGCCGGCCAGCCTGGCGATCGGGGTCTCGGAGGGCCTGGCGATGACGTCCGGGATCACCGTGGCGGACCTGCTCGCCCCGCCGCATCGTCGCGGCGGTCTGGTGTCGGTGTTCTACCTCGTCGTGTATTTCGGCTTCCTGGTACCGACGATCCTCGTGCTGCTGAGCGGGGACTCGCTGTTCTCCGGCGTGCCGATACTCGTCCTGGGTGGTTGCGCCCTCGTCATCACCGGCGTCCTCGGGTTCCCCGGTCGCCGACTGGTCAACCAGATCGCGCCGGCGCCGGCAGCAACCAATGTTGGCGCGGGTCGGCGTACCAGGTCCACCTCCTGACCGGGCGCGGGAACGGCACTCCGTCCACGGTGGACAGCGCCTCGTCGCACGCGGTTTGGATGGACCGCCCGGTGCTGTGCGTCGCCCGCCGGAGCCGCCTCGCTGTCACGACGTCGACGGTGACGCCGCAGTCGACGTCGTAGTCCGGCCGTACGTCGATGCGCCGGAGGGTGCCGTCCGCGACGAGCGTGTTGTCGTGGTAGCTCTGCGCCCCGAAGGCAGCGGCGCCGGCCCACCCGGACAGCCGCCCACGGTGCAGCAGCAGTCCCCCGTGGTCGTCACGGACCAGGCGCACGTTCCTCACCTCCGCACCGATCGCCAGGTCGGCCGCCAGGGTCGGGCGAGGCGGCAGGCCGAGCCATCCCGACAGCTCGCGCGAGGCTCTGTCCACGTCTGCCACCCAACCGACGGGGATGTCGGCGACCTCCTCCCGCCGGATCAGCCGCAGCAGGACTGCGTTGAGGCCGACGACGCCGGCGCTCAGCACGAGCCGGCGGCCGTCGAGCGCGTCCAACGCCTCGTCGAGCTCGGTCTTGTCGGTACCGACCAGGACCGGGTCGATCCTCAGGTGATGAGCGATCGTGCGAACCCAGTCGTCGACCGGCCCGATCCTCAGCACCGTGACGCTCATGCGTCTCCAGGATCAAGGAGCCGAGGTGGGCCTGCTGGCACCGTCATCCGTCCGATCATGGTCGAACCGCCGCCGCTACGGCGGTTGGGGTCGGATGCACCGACTCGCTACCCTTCCTGCGCTCGGTGAACCCTTCCATGCACCGGGCCAACGGAAGTCGAGGAGAGTCCGCTCATGCCCGCAGTCGTGCTCATCGGCGCCCAGTGGGGCGACGAGGGGAAGGGCAAGGCGACCGACGTCCTGGGCGATCGCGTCGGGTACGTCGTGCGGTACCAGGGCGGTAACAACGCCGGGCACACCGTGGTCACGCCGGACGGCGAGAAGTACGCGCTGCACCTGATCCCGTCGGGCATCCTCACACCGGGCTGTACGCCGGTGATCGGCAACGGCGTCGTCATCGACCCCGGCGTACTGCTGGAGGAGCTGGCCGGGCTGGAGCAGCGCGGTGTGGACACCTCACGACTGGTCATCTCCGCCGATGCGCACCTGATCATGCCGCACCACCGGGCGTTGGACCGCGTCACCGAACGCCATCTAGGCAAGGCCAGGATCGGTACGACGGGGCGCGGCATTGGCCCGGCGTACGGGGACAAGGTGGCCCGGATTGGCATCCGGGTCCAGGACCTGCTCGATCCCGGCATCTTCCGCGCCAAGCTCGAGGCGGCGCTGCGGGAGAAGAACCAGGTCCTCGTGAAGGTCTACAACCGCAAGGCGGTGGACGTCGACGAGGTGGTCGAGGAGTACCTCGGGTACGGCGAGACGCTCGTGCACCGCATCGTCGACTCCCGGCTGCTCCTGGCCGATGCGCTCGACCGCGGTGAATGGGTGTTGCTGGAGGGCTCGCAGGGCACGTTGCTGGACGTCGACCACGGCACGTACCCGTTCGTCACGTCCTCCTCGCCGACGGCGGGTGGAGCGGCGGCGGGCAGCGGCATCGGCCCGACCCGGATCTCACACGTCGTGGGCATCCTCAAGGCGTACACCACTCGGGTCGGCTCAGGGCCGTTCCCCACCGAGCTGCACGACGAGTGGGGCGAGTTCCTGCGCAAGCACGGCGGTGAAGTCGGTGTCACCACCGGCCGGGATCGGCGCTGCGGCTGGTTCGACGCCGTGATCGCCCGGTATGCGGCCCGGGTCAACGGCATCACCGACTTCTTCCTCACCAAGCTCGACGTACTCACCGGGTTGGACACGGTCCCGATCTGCGTCGCCTACGACATTGACGGCACCCGGCACGACGAGATGCCCATGACGCAGAGCGCCTTCCACCACGCCCGGCCGGTGTACGAGGAGCTGCCCGGCTGGTGGGAGGACATCAGCGGTTGCCGGACCGTGGAGGAGTTGCCGGCGAATGCGCGCGCCTACGTGCGGCGGCTCGAGGAGCTCTCCGGTGCGCCGATGAGCGTGCTGGGCGTCGGGCCGGGCCGCGACCAGAACGTGCTCATCCACGACCTGCTCGGCTGACGCTGGGCCACCGCCGTTGGCCAGCGGAATGCGGGGAAAACGACGTCTCCGACGCGATGGATAGGTCATCTTCCCCGCATTCCGTCGCCCAGATCACGGGGCCGCCGCGACGCATCGACCGGCGCCGGGGCGGCCTCAGGCGGCGCGGTCCGTGGCCAGAGCCTGGGCGTAGACGGCGATGTCAGGCTGGTCGGCGAACAGGCCGTCCACCCCGAGGGAGAAGAACAGCTCGTACTCGGCAGCGATGTCGCCGTACCGTTCCGGATCGGTGCCGATCCGGAAGTCCGCGGGGAGGAACGTGTTCTCCGCACGGAAGGTGTACGGGTGCACGAGCAGGCCGACCCGGTGTGCCTGGTTGACGAGCCGCGTCGGCTCGAGCAGGAAGCCGTCGCTGTCCCGCGGGACGATGCGGTTCTTGTCCGGGCCGATGCCGTCGGCGTACCCGGCGATCCGGCGCAGCCCGGTCCGCGTGACCAGGTCGTCGTAGGTCAGCGCGCTCCCGGCCGCTACCAGATCGTACGGCGCACCGCTGCCGCCGATGAGCTGAACGAGCGGTACGTCGATGACCCGGTTCAGCTGCCGCAGGTTGGTCGTCTCGAAGGACTGGATGAAGACCTCCGAGTCCGGACGGTCGAGCCCGTTCGCCCGGAGCGCGGCGACGAGCGGCTCCTCCAAGGACAAGCCGATCGAGTCGAAGTACGTCGGGTGCTTGGTCTCCGGGTAGATGCCGACCCGGTAGCGGGCGGCGAGGTCGATGACCTCCTGGAACGTGGGAATGGGGAAGCGGCCGTCGTAGATCGTGTTGTTGGGCCGGATGTCGGGGATGCGCTCCTTGGCGCGCAACCGCTTCAGCTCGGCCAGGGTGAAGTCCTCGGTGAACCACCCGGTCAGCGACACCCCGTCCACGACCTTCGTCGTACGACGGTCGGCGAACTCCGGCCGGTCGGCGACGTCGGTGATGCCGCTGATCTCGTTCTCGTGCCGGGCCACCAGTACGCCGTCCATTGTGGACACCAGGTCCGGCTCGATGTAGTCGGCGCCCATGCGGATGGCCAGTTCGTACGCCGCCAGGGTGTGCTCGGGGCGGTAGCCGGAGGCGCCGCGATGGGCGATGACGAGCGGGTTGGCCGTAGCCCCGGCGCTCGGCTCGGTGCTCGGCTCGGCCAGCGCCGACGCCGGCCCGACGGAAAAGCCGATCATGAGGCCGGTTGCCAGCGCCGCGGCGATCGCGGCCGCGACCGTACGGCGGTAGCTGAATCGGTGTCTGGACACGGAAGAGCCTCCTCGATGACCGGTGTGGTTCTCACGTTTCCCAAGGCAAGCCGGAGGAGGCGACCAAACGGACAACGACAGGCTGCGGTGGAGTGATCGCTGCCCGAACTCGCCGAGCGGATGCTGGCTACGCTGGCCGGGTGCGCGTGCTCGTGATCGGCTCCGGCGCTCGAGAGCACGCGCTCTGCGTCGCTCTGCGCGCCGATCCCGCCGTGGACAGCCTGGTGTGCGCCCCCGGTAACGCGGGGACCGACACAGTCGCCGAGGCCAAGCCGGTCGACGTGTCCGATCCCAACGCGATCGCCGACCTGGCTGTGGCGGCAGCGGTCGACCTCGTGGTGATCGGCCCCGAACTCCCCCTGGTGGTCGGAGCCGCCGATGCGGTGCGCGCCAAGGGCATCGCCTGTTTCGGCCCATCTGCATCCGCTGCGCGGTTGGAGGGGTCCAAGGACTTCGCCAAGGCGGTGATGGCGTCGGCCGCCGTACCGACCGCCGAATCGCGCACCTGCGGCGGCACGGCGGACATCGCTGCCGCACTGGACCTCTTCGGTCCGCCCTACGTCGTCAAGGACGACGGCCTGGCAGCCGGCAAGGGAGTCGTGGTCACCCCGGACCGGGGCCTCGCCGAGGCGCACGCCGAGTCGGTCGTCGGAACGGGACGCACGGTGGTCGTCGAGGAATTCCTTGCCGGGCCCGAGGTGTCGCTGTTCGCGGTGACCGACGGCGTCACGATCGTGCCGCTGCTGCCGGCCCAGGACTTCAAGCGGATCGGCGACGGTGACACCGGGCCGAACACCGGTGGGATGGGCGCGTACTGCCCGCTGCCCTGGTTGCCGCGCGGCTTCGTCGACGACGTCGTTGCGCGGGTGTTGCGGCCGACCGTCGAGGAGATGGCCGGGCGTGGTACGCCGTACGCTGGACTGCTCTACGCCGGCCTCGTGCTGACCGCGGTCGGTATCCGGGTGATCGAGTTCAATGCCAGGTTCGGGGACCCGGAGACCCAGGTCGTCCTCGCCCTGCTGGACAGCCCGTTGGCCGGCCTGCTGTACGCCGCCGCCACCGGCACCCTGGATGAGCATCCACCGCTGCGGTGGACCGGGAAGTCAGCGGTCACCGTCGTCGTCGCCGCCGACGGCTACCCCGGATCGCCACGCACCGGCGATGAGGTTCGCGGATCCCGCGGGGAGGGGATCCTGCATGCGGGCACCCGTCGCGGCGCCGACGGGCAGGTGCTGGTGGTCGGCGGCCGCGTCCTGTCGGTCACGGCGACCGGATCAGACCTGGCGGTCGCGCGCGCATCCGCCTACCAGCGAGTGTCCACAGTGGATTTTGCTGGGATGCGGTTCCGTACCGACATCGCGGCGGCGGCGGTGCGGGGCGACGTCACGGCCTCCGGTTGACCGATTTCGGCTCCGGCTCAGACGGTTCCGGGTTGGGGTCGATGTCAGCCGCCACCGGCGCTTGCTCGATCGCATAGCGGCCACGCACGAGGTAGATCGCTGCGACGTTGAGACAGGCGACGAGCGGTACGGCGATCAGCGCCCCGATGATGCCCGCCATGAGCAGGCCGGCCGCGATCGCCAGGATCACGGCCAGCGGGTGCACCTTCACCGCCCGGCCGAGCAGCAGCGGCTGCAGCAGGTGACCTTCCACCTGCTGGACGAGCAGGACAACCCCGAGCAGCAGCAGTGCGGTGATCGGGCCGTTCGACACCAGCGCGACGAGCACCGCGATCAGTCCGCTCAGGACCGAACCGATCAGCGGGATGAACGCCCCGAGGAAGACCAACGCCGCCAGCGGTAACGCCAGCGGCACCCCGAGAACAGCGATGCCGATCCCGATCCCGACCGCGTCGACAAAGGCGACCAGACCCGTGGCACGGACGTAGCTGATGAGGGTCTTCCAGGCGTTCAGGCCGGCTCCGTCGATGTCCTCGCGAACGGTGCGCGGGAGAAGACCGAGCAGCCAGAGCCAGATCTGCCGGCCGTCACGCAGGAAGAAGAACAGCACGAAGAGGACGAGGAAGAGGCCGGCGAGAAGGTGGCCTACCGTCGTCGCCGTCGCGAGCGCGCCCGCTGTCAGCGTGTCCCGGTTGTCCACAAGCACTGCGGTAGCACTGTCGAGGGCGGAGTCCATCTGCTGCTGCGAGAGACCGAGCGGGCCCCGAACCAGCCAGTCCCGCACCTGATCGACCCCGCGGTCGACGCTGTCGGACAGGTCGCCGAAGCCGTTGGAGACGGCGTTGACGACCAGCGTGATGATGCCAGCGACGGTGCCGATGCCGCCGAGGAGAACGATGACAGCGGCCAGCGAGCGGGGGATGCCATGACCTCGCAGCCAAGCGGCGACCGGCTGCAGCAGCCCGGCCAGCAACAGGGCGATAGCGACGGGGGTCAGGACCACCTGCAGTTTGACGACCAGATACAGCAAAACCGCCAGGGCGCCGAGGATGACGAGCAGTCGCCACGACCACGCGGCAGCTGACCGCACGCCGACCGGGATGTTCTCCTCCAGCGGGCGGTGCCGGGGCTCGGTGACGAGCACCGGCGGCAGCGGGTCGGGCTGCCACGTCGGCTTGCCGAGGGTCACTGCTGTCCCACCCCGTCGCAGCCGAGTCAGCATGCTCACGGGTACGCCTCGCTGGGCTCGCTCACGGCGGCCAACCTACCCCCCAGGACAGCGTTAGCCCGATACCGTGATCGCCGGAGGTGGCGATGGGGGACAACCAGCGGGATGAACACAAGCAGGAGGAAGACGAGCGTCAGCGGCTGGCGGACAGGATTCTCGCGATCGTCGAGGACTTCATCTACTGGGGCATCGCGGTCGTCCTCGTCGCCGGGGCGCTGGTCCTGTTGGGGGTGCAGGTCTACTCGTTCACCAAACTGCCCGGTGAGGGGTCGGCCGCAGTGCTCCTGGACATCCTCGACGGTCTGCTGCTCGTCTTCATCTTCGTCGAGTTGCTCTTCGCCGTGCGAGCGACGCTGCGCTCCCACGAGATCGTCGCCGAGCCGTTCCTGATCATCGGTGTGATCGTCTGCATCAAGGAGATCGTCGTCCTGTCGGTGGAGGCTGCCGACCTGCTGGCCGACGGTCCGCAGTTCGCCCGGGCGATCACCGAGGTCGGCATCCTAGGCGGCCTGGTGCTCCTGCTCTCCATGGCGATGTTCGTCCTACGGGTACGCCGGCAGGACGCCGCCGGCGACGTCGCCGAGGAGGCCGCCGACGCCGGTGAGGAGGCTGATAACGCCAAGCGTGATCTTGTGCGTGCCGGCCAGGACCGCGAGCACGCCGGAGACAACCGCGACAAGGCAGCGGATGTGCGCCATCCGGAGCGGGAGGCCGATTCTTGATCGGTCGGTACACGTTGCCCGAGATGGGTGAGATCTGGAGCGAGGCGCACAAGTACTCCCTCTGGTGCCGGATCGAGGTATTCGTCCTGGAGGCTCACGCGCAGGCCGGCGTTGTCCCTGCGGACGTGGTCGACCCCGTACGCCGGGCGGTCCCGCCGACACCCGAGGCGGTCGCTGCCATCGAAGCGGTCACCGAGCATGACGTGATCGCCTTTTTGTCCGCCTGGGCGGACAACACCAGCCCGCGCGAGGCAGCGGCGTACGTCCACTTCGGACTGACGAGTTCCGACCTGCTCGACAGCGCGCTCGCGGTGCAACTGGTCGAAGCCTCCGACATCCTGCTGCACAAGGCCGGCCACCTCGTCGCCGCGCTTCGCGATCACGGCCTCGCCCACCGGGAGACCGTGAAAGTGGGCCGCACGCACGGCATCCACGCCGAGCCGGACGTGTGGGGTCACCGGGTCGCCGACCTCGCCTTCGCGATGGCCCGCTCGCGGGACCGGCTGCGCCGCGCCCGCGAGGCCGTCGGACTGGTCG
>JACCZY010000058.1 GCA_013695685.1 Geodermatophilaceae bacterium
CCCAGGAGGGCGCCGAGAAGGCCGCCGAAGCTGAAGGCAGCGTGCAACGAAGACATGGTGGGCCGGCCGCGCGCGCGCTCGACCGTGACGCCCTGAGCGTTCATCGACACGTCGAGTGCGCCGAAACCGGTCCCCCAGATAAACAGCGCTGCCCACAACAGCGCCAGGTTCGGAGCCAGGCCGATGCCAAAGGGGACCAGGCAGTACAGCGCGAGGGACACCCGCGTGGCCCAGGCGCTGCCGAACCTGCTGGCCGCGGCCCCGGCCAGCGGCATCGACAGCAACGAACCGGCGGCGGGCGCGAGTAGCGCAACTCCGAGTGACCCCGGGCTCAACGACAGGTCGGCACTGACGTCGGGGATGCGCGGAACCCAGGAGCCGAAAAGCAGCCCATTGGCGGCAAACACCGTCGTCAGCACCCAGCGCGCACGCACGGCGACACTCAACCACCCGGTTGATCTGCTGTTCACTCAGACGGTGTTGGATGAGAGGCGAGTCGACGTGAGCGGAACGGAGAGTAACCGTGGGTCAGATTGATGGTCGGATAGTCGTGGCCGGCCTCAGCAAGAGCTTCGGCTCGGTCAAGGCAGTCGACGACCTCTCGTTCACGGTCGAGCCCGGATCGGTCACGGGATTCCTCGGCCCGAACGGCGCGGGCAAGACGACGACGCTTCGGATGATCCTTGGTCTGGTCGTTCCCGACGGTGGTGAGGCGACCATCAGCGGGAACCGGTACGCCGGGCTGCGCCAGCCGATCATGCAGATCGGCGCCGTCCTCGACACCGCGTTCCACCCCGGCCGCAGCGGCCGCAACCACCTGCGCGCCTACACCGCAGCCGCGGGCCTGCCGGACAAGCGCGTCGACGAGGTCCTGGATCAGGTTGGACTCGGCACCGCAGGGCGCCGTAAGGCCGGCGGCTACTCCCTCGGAATGCGCCAGCGGCTGGGGTTGGCCACCGCTCTGCTCGGCGATCCCCGGGTACTGATACTCGACGAGCCCGCCAACGGCCTGGACCCCGAAGGAATCACCTGGCTGCGCGGTTTCCTGCGGCACCTGGCACGCGCGGAGGGACGCACGATCCTGGTGTCCAGTCACCTGCTGGCCGAGGTGGCGCAGACCGCCGACCGCGTGGTCATCCTGGCAGCCGGCAGGCTGGTGCGGGAAGGGACGATCCAGGAGCTGGCCGGCGCCGACAAGGTGATGGTCCGCAGCCCGCGGGCGCAGGCACTGCAGCAGGCACTCGCCGGGCACGGCCTGGCGGTCGAGCTCACCGAGCCGGACTGCCTGTTCGTGTCCGGCTCGGACACCGCGACCGTCGGGCGGGCGGCGTACGCAGCCGGGATCGAGTTGCATGAGCTCAGCACTGCCCGTTCGGACCTAGAGGAGATCTACTTCCGGCTCACCGCCGGTGAGGAGCAGTTCGCCGCGGGTGCCCTGGAGAGCGCCGCGTGAGCGCGTTGGTCCGCTCGGAGTTCCGTAAGCTCTTCTCGACGAAGGTGTGGCTGTGGCTGCTGATCGGGGCAGCCGCTATGGCCGCCCTCTTCACCAGCCTCACCCTGGGCTTCGCCAACAACCCGGAATCGGGACTGCCTCCACGCGACAACCCGAACATCCAGCCGATCGTGTTCTCGGCGGCGACGGCGGCAGTGATCTTCGTCGTCATCCTGTCCATCATGGGGATCACCCAGGAGTTCCGGCATCGGACGGCGACACCGACGTTCCTGACCACGCCGCGGCGCGGCCGGGTCGTCGTCGCCAAACTCATCACGTACTTCGTGGCCGGCCTGGGGTACGCAGTCGTGTCGACCCTGGTGGTGCTCGCCATCGCGGTGCCCTGGATCGGTTCCTCCGGTGGCCAGGTGTCCCTGCAAGGCAGGAACCTGTCTGTCCTCCTCGGGGGTGCTGCCGCCGTCGCTCTCTACTCGTTGCTCGGTGTCGGGCTCGGAGCCCTCGTCCGCAACCAGGTCGGCGCGATCGTCGGAGTGCTGGTGTATCTGTTCGTGGTCGAGCAGATCATTCGCGGCGTCCCGGCGACGGCCCCCTTCTACCGGTGGCTTCCGGGCGGGGCGCAGGAAGCCATGGCGGCAACCGCCCAGGTCGGGCCGGATCTGTTGGATCGGTGGCAAGGAGCATTGCTGCTCATCGGTTACGGTCTGGTCGCGGCCGGCTTGGCCATGGTGCTCACGCTGCGACGCGATGTGCACTGAGCACGACGTGTGCACTGAGCACACAGACAACGATGACGATGACCGCATCAGTACGGGAGGTGCCCCATGACGCAGGCGGCGACGGAACGAGACGCTCAGCGCAGCACTAGCGCCAACGACAACCGGATGATGACAGCAGAACGGTTCGCGGGCCTCGTCGAGGCCGGTGACAACCAGTCTGTTCAAGACAGCCTCGAGGCGCATCCCGACCTGGTGAACAGCAGCGTCGAACGCGACCACGTCACCGGCTGGACACCACTGCATCTAGCGTTGCGGCGCGGACATGCAGACGTCGTGCGGAGCCTGCTCTCCGCCGGAGCGGACCTGTCGGCAAGAACGGAGCACGGCCGTACGCCGCTGCACATCTGCCTGCAGTACAACCGGTTGCTGCGTGGCGAACTGCTCGCCGCAGGCGCCGAAGTGGACAACGCAGTCGCCGCGTACTTCGACGAGGCTGATCTGTTGCGCGAGCACCTCGACCGGGATCCGTCCGCTTTGGACGACGAGACGACCGGAATGACCCCGCTGCGCTGGGCGGCGTACGGCTCGGCGGACTCGGTCACCCGGCTGCTCATCGAACGCGGCGCACGACTCGACGGCGCGCTGTCGGCCGCCGCCGAGGTCAACGGCGTTGCGGTGGCCCGGCTGCTGCTCGCGGCCGGTGCCGATCCGTCCTGGGCCGACCCCGACACCGGCGAGACCGCCCTGCACTTCGCCGCCCGCCACACCTCACGAACGGACAACACCGACGTCGCCCGGGAACTACTCGAGGCCGGTGCCGACGTCGACATGGTCTCCAGCGACGGTGTGACGGCCGTGGACATCGCCCGGATCGGGGCTGCGCGCCAGTCCGGCGAGGACTCCGAGCACAGGACGGCCTACGCCGACATGGTCGCGCTGCTGCTCGAGTTCGGCGCCAGGGACTGACCGAGCCGGATGTCGGATGGCCGCCGAAGGTGCCCACCGCGTAGCCTCAGAGGCGTGTCGACGCAGAACAATCCGCTGGCCGGTTTCGGGCCCAATGAGTGGCTGGTCGAGGAGATGTACCAGCAATACCTCGCCGACCCCACCAGCGTGGATGCGGCGTGGCACGAGTTCTTCGACGACTACCGGACGACACAGGGCCGTCCCAGCGACGGAGCCGCGCAGAACCGCGACCCGGCACTGAACGGAAGTCCGAAGGCCAGCAGGGATTCCGGCTCAGCCGAGTCGGCCGCAGTTGCCGCCGGCCAGCAGTCAGCCAGCCCGCAACAGCCGACTAGGAAACCTCAGCCGGCGCCGAAGGCCGAAGCTCCAGCCCCACCCAGCGCGCCGCCGCCGAAGGAACCAGCCGAAGCCACCTCGGCCAAAGCCGCCGCGCCCAAAGCCGCCGAACCCAAGCCCGCCGCCGAACCCAAGCCCGCCGTCGCACCAAAGGCCGCCGTCGCAACGAAAGCCGCGTCCAAAGCCGCAGCCAAGCCCGCCGCCGCGTCGGCCGGTGCCGAGAGCACTCCGCTGCGAGGCGCCGCTGCCCGTGTGGTTTCCAACATGGACGCGTCCCTTACCGTGCCCACCGCCACCAGCGTGCGCGCGTTCCCGGCGAAACTGCTCGCCGACAACCGGATCGTCATCAACAACCACCTTCGACGCTCCCGCGGCGGCAAGGTCTCCTTCACGCACCTGATCGGCTACGCCCTCGTCAAGGCGCTCGAGGCGTTCCCTGAGATGAACCGCAGCTTCGCCGTCGTCGATGGCAAGCCCGCCCTGGTCACACCGGAGGATGTCAACCTGGGGCTGGCCATCGACCTGCACAAGGACGACGGCTCGCGTCAGCTCGTGGTGGCCAGCATCAAGGGCTGCCGAAGCATGGAGTTCAGCCAGTTCTGGTCGGCGTACGAGGAGATCATCCGGCGGGCCCGGCAGAACAAACTGACCGCGGACGACTTCGCCGGTACGACGATCAGCCTGACGAACCCGGGCACTATCGGCACCAATCACTCGGTGCCCCGACTGATGCAGGGCCAGGGCGCGATCGTCGGTGTCGGGGCCATGGAGTACCCGGCGGAGTTCCTCGGGATGAGCGAGGAGAATCTCGCGAACCTCGCCGTGAGCAAGACCATCACCCTGACCTCGACGTACGACCATCGGATCATCCAGGGCGCGGTCTCTGGTGACTTCCTCCGCACACTGCACCAGTTGCTGCTCGGCGAGAACGCTTTCTACGACGATGTCTTCCGGTCGCTGCGCATCCCCTACGAGCCGGTGCGCTGGGTCTCTGATGTCACGATCAGCCATGAGGGGCAGATCGACAAGGAAGCCCGCGTCATCGAGTTGATCAACGCCTACCGCACGAACGGCCACCTCATGGCGGACACCGATCCGCTGGACTCGCGGGTGCGGACCCACCCGGACCTGGACATCATCCGCCACGGTCTGACGCTGTGGGACCTCGACCGCACGTTCCCGGTCGGCGGGTTCGCCGGTGAACGGGTGATGAAATTGCGCGACATCCTCGGTGTGCTGCGCAACTCCTACTGCCGCACAGTCGGTGTCGAGTACATGCACATCACCGACCCGCAGGAGCGGCGCTGGCTGCAGGAACGGATCGAGATCAAGCACGACCAGGCCGATAGCAGGGAGCAGAAGCACATCCTCGGGCGGCTCAACGCCGCCGAGGCGTTCGAGAGCTTCCTGCAGACGAAGTACGTCGGTCAGAAGCGGTTTTCACTCGAAGGTGCCGAATCCACGATTCCGATGCTGGACGCGGTGCTGCAAACCGCGGCGGAGCACGACCTCGACGAGGTGGCCATCGGGATGCCGCACCGCGGTCGGCTGAACGTGCTTGCCAACATCCTCGGCAAGAGCTACGCCAGGATCTTCCGCGAGTTCGAGGGCAACATCGACCCGGGGACGATGCACGGCTCCGGTGATGTGAAGTACCACCTCGGCGCCTCCGGCACGTTCACCCACCATGCCTGCGACGAGACGGTGAAGGTCAGCCTGTCGAGCAACCCCAGCCACCTCGAGGCCGTCAACCCGGTGCTCGAGGGAATCGTGCGGGCCAAGCAGGACCTCATCGACAAGGGCGAGCAGGGCTTCACGGTGATGCCGGTGCTGCTGCACGGCGACTCCGCGTTCGCCGGGCAGGGCGTCGTCGCCGAGACGCTGAACCTTTCCCAGCTGCGCGGTTACCGCACCGGCGGCACCGTGCACCTCGTCGTGAACAACCAGGTCGGCTTCACGACCAGCCCGGCGGCCGCCCGGTCCAGCCTCTACTCCACCGATGTCGCCCGGATGATCCAGGCGCCCATCTTCCATGTGAACGGCGACGATCCCGAGGCGTGCGTCCGGGTGTCCCGGCTGGCCGTGGAGTACCGGCAGGCCTTCCGCAAGGACGTCGTGGTGGACCTCGTCTGCTACCGGCGGCGCGGACACAACGAGGGCGACGACCCCTCGATGACCCAACCGCTGATGTACGACGTGATCGACAAGAAGCGCTCCGTCCGCAAGCTCTACACCGAGGCCCTGATCGGCCGCGGCGACATCACCATCGCCGATGCCGAGGAGGCGTTGCGCGACTACCACGGTCAGCTCGAACGGGTGTTCGCCGAAACGCGGGACGTCACCGGTGCGGCGAAGCCGGCGCCGGTGATGGCCGAGTCCTCGCAGGAGTCGGTGTCCACCGCGATCACCGAGGAGACGGTGAAGCGGATCGCCGATGCGCACGTGTCGCTGCCCGAGGGCTTCACCGCGCACCCGCGGCTCAAGCGGCTCCTCGACCGCCGGGTGGCGATGGCCAGCAACGGCGGCATCGACTGGTCCTTCGCCGAGATCCTCGCCTTCGGCTCGTCGCTGCTCGACGGGGTACCGGTCCGGCTGGCCGGGC
>JACCZY010000061.1 GCA_013695685.1 Geodermatophilaceae bacterium
CGTACCGCGTCGGCGAGCCCCCGCACCAGGCGAGAAGGGTGCAGCGCCGCGCAGTGCGGGGTGAACGTGCCCCCGTGCACGCGGCTGGCGTTCAGCAGTTCCGACGCCTGCGCCGCGTCCAGCAGCCGCATGTGATCTTCGCCGAACCCCCAGTCCCGCCAGCCGGCGACTTCTGCCTTCGCCCTGGCAAATTGTGCTGCGTCGCGGGCCACGGAGACGTACCCGCCGGGGGCGAAGTCGCAGGAGATTCCCTCGGCCTCGATCACCTTCCTGATCTCGCCGACGGTGTCGTTCATCGCCAGCTGCATCCGGCGAGCGGCCTCGCGGGAACTCCCACTAGCGATCTTGCGCAGGGTGGCCGGGAAGATTGCCGAGCACCAGCCGCCGTTGCGCCCGGACGCCCCGAACCCGACGACATCGCGTTCCAGTACCGCGATCCGCAGGGCCGGGTCGGCCTTGGCGAGGTAGTAGGCGGTCCACAAGCCCGTGTAGCCGCCGCCGACGATGGCCACGTCCACATCCCGAGGCCCGGTCAGCCGGTCGCTCGGGGTCCAGTCGAGGTCAGGCGCGCCGTGCCACAGGCTCAGGCTGCGGTAGCCGGTGCTACCCGTGATGGAAGGCCTCGTCGTCGCTGTACGGGAACCACCAGAAGTCCTGCTCGGTGACGTACGGGTCGACCATGACCATCTTGGTGTGCCGGAACGTGTCCAACCCCTCGGCGCCGAGTTGGCGGCCGGTCCCGGACAGCTTGCGGCCGCCGAACGGGCCGGCGTCGTTGTCCAGCAGCGGCGCGTTGACCCACACCATCCCGGCCTGAAGTTCGTTGGTCGCCCGGCTGACCTCGATCAGGTCGGTCGTGTAGATGGTCGAGCCCAGGCCGTACGGCGAGTCGTTGGCGAGCCGCAGCGCCTCCTCGAAGCTGTCCACCCGGCACAGCGGCGCCATCGGGCCGAACACCTCGCCGTTGACCACGTCCATGTCAGGGGTCACGTCGAGCAGCACCGTCGGCTCCTGGAAGAAGCCCCCGTCCAGGCCGCTGGGGCGGCCGCCGCCGTGCGCCACTCGGGCGCCTTGTTCCACCGCCCGGGCCAGGATGGCCTCGTACCGGTCGCGTTCCTTGGCGCTGACCATCGGACCGACGTCCACCTTGTCCAGGCCGTTGCCGACCCGCAACTTGGCCGCCTCCTCGACCATCAGCTGGGCGAACTCGTCGTAGACGTCGGTGTGAACGTAGAACCGCTCCGCCGAGGTGCACACCTGGCCGCAGTTGAGGAACGCGGCGAAGGCCGCCCCGCGGGCCGCGGTGCGCAGCGGCGCCGACGGCATCACCAGGAACGGGTCGTTGCCGGAGGACTCGATGAGGCTCGGCTTGAACGTCTCGGCGCAGGCCCGCGCGATGACCTGCCCGGTCGGCACGCTCCCAGTGAAGGCGACCATGTGCGTGCCGGGGTGGGTGACCAGGTGGTTGCCGGCATCCGCGCCGCCGGTGACGCACTGGACGAGTCCGGCCGGCAGTCCCTCGAAGACCTCCATGAACTTCAGCGTGGTGAGGGAGGTGTATTCCGACGGCTTAACGATGACGGCGTTGCCGGCGGCCAGGGCAGCGATCCCGGCCCAGCACAGCAAAACCAGGGGGTAATTGAAGGGGAGGACGATGACCACGACGCCCATAGGTTCCTTGACCGAGTAGTGCATCTGGCCGGCGACGGCCGGCCCCACGACGTGTCCCATGTCGTGCCGGCCTATCTCGGCGTAGTAGTCGGTGGCTGTCACCGACCACAGCACCTCATCGGCACTCTCCTTGTATGGTTTGCCCATCTCCCGGGTCAGCAACTCGGCAATCTCCGGAAGCTGGCGGCGCATGGCCGCGGCCGCCTCGTGCAGCTTCTCGGCCCGGTACAGGGCCGACTCGCTCCACCAGATCCGTTGCGCAGCTGCGGCGTTCGCGACCAACTCGTCGATTTCGGCCGGTGTGGTCTCGGCGATCTCCCCGATCTGGTGGCCGGTCGCCGGGTCGAGGACCTCGTACGTTGTCGTCGCC
>JACCZY010000076.1 GCA_013695685.1 Geodermatophilaceae bacterium
TCATCTCGACGTCCACGGCGAGCAGGTAGTTGCAGGCCTCGGTGGCGTGGCCGACGACCTGGTCCAGGAAGTACTCAGCGCCGCAGCGCTTGCCCTGCAGGCGCCCCTGCATGTCGGTCATGGCTACCAGGACGGTGTCGACCCGACCGTCGTCGACCATCGACCTCAGCTGGTCCAGCGAGAGCATGCCGGGCCGAGAGGTGGAGAGGCTCAACGAAGTTCGCGCTCGGCCGCGGAGATTGCGGAGAACTCCTCCTCGGGTGCGTTGGAGACCAGGTGGTGCCGGCTGTAGAACCAGAAGTAGGCAAGGGCGGCCAGGAAGATGGCGGCGGTGATGCCGGCGGCCCGAACGTCGACGAAGAAGGTGGCGATGACGGCGCACACCGCCAGGACCAGTGCGACGCCGGTAGTGAACGTGCCGCCGGGGGTCCGGTACGGCCGTTCGAGATCCGGCTCTTTGCGGCGCAGGACGATGTGGCTCACCATCATCAGGACGTACGAAACGGTGGCTCCGAACACTGCGATGTTGATCAGCAGGGCGCCGTCTTTGGTGATGCCCGCGAGCAGCAGTCCGATCAATCCAGGAACTATCAGTGCGAGGTACGGCGTCTTGCGTCCGCCGGTCACGGACAGGGCTCGCGGCAGGTACCCCGCGCGGGACAGCGCGAAGAGCTGGCGCGAGTAGGCGTAGATGATCGAGAAGAAGCTGGCCACCAGGCCGGCGAGGCCGGCGTAGTTCACGAAGTCGCCAAGGACCGAGTCTCCTCCGGAGGCGACGCGCAACGCCTCGGGCAGCGGGTTGTCCGAGGACTGGATCGCCGACGATCCGGACCCCCCCGGCGCCAGCACCAGCATGAGGGCAGCGAAGACCAACAGCACGAGCATCGCGACGATGATGCCGCGCGGCATGTCACGCTTGGGGTCGCGGGCCTCCTCGGCCGCGAGCGGCACACCCTCGATGGCCAGAAAGAACCAGATCCCGTACACGAAGGCCGCCAGGATGCCGGCGTAACCGAACGGGATGAAGCTGTTGGCGCCCGCGGCGTCGGTCGCGGGGATATCGAGGAGGTTGCCGGGGTCGAACTGCGGAATCATGCCGATGACGAACGCCAGCAGGGCGACGACGGCGATGGCGGTGATCACGAACATCACGCGCAGGGCCTCGCCGACGCCGTACAGGTGGATGCCGACGAAGATCACGTAGCAGGCGAGGAAGACCGGCCAGCCGCTGGTCAGCCCGAACAATCCGAGGGCTTCCACATAACCGCCGATGAACACTGCGATCGCGGCGGGCGCGATGGCGTACTCGATCAGGATCGCCGTACCGGTCGCGAACCCGCCGAGCGGCCCCAGCGCCCGCCGGGCGAACCCGTAGCCGGCACCGGCAACCGGCAGCGTCGAGGCAAGTTCGGCCAGGCCGAAGACCATGCAGGTGTACATGATCGCCATCAGGACGGTGGCGATCAGCAAGCCGCCCCACCCGCCCTGCTCGAGACCGAAGTTCCACCCGGCGAAGTCGCCGGAGATGACGTAGGCGACACCCAGTCCGGCCAGCAGCAGCCAGCCCGCCGCCCCTTGCTTGAGTTGACGCTTCTGCAGGTAGTCCTCCGACATCCGCTCGTAGCCGACACCGGATGCTTTCCTCTGCTGCTGGGTCACGAGCCGCTCCCTCGGAAGACCACGTCAATGGTCTGGGACCAGACCATGAGTTGCTGAGGGCAAGGTACTCATCTGCCACCGGCTGTCAAGCGTCGGCGCAGGGCCCGGTGTCACGTCGGCACCGCGGCGGTGGGGTCGGCCGGCCTGATCACCGCGAACGTCTCCCCAGCCGGACCGATGATCACCGCCAGCTGCCCGTACGGCGAATCCCGCGGGTCCTGCTGGATCGTCCCGCCCAGCTCGCCGGCCCGGGCGACGGTGGCAGCGGGGTCCTCGACCTGGAAGTACGTCAGCCACAGCGACGGAACCTCAGGCGGCGTCCCCTCCGGCAGCTGCCCGATGCCGCCGACCACGGACCCGTCGACCTGGATGCCGGCGTAGCGGAAGCCGTCGCCGCTCAGGTCCTGGAACTCGTAGCCGAACACAGTGCCGTAGAAGGCCTTGGCTGCGTCGAAGTCGTGCGACAGCGTCTCGTTCCACACCATCGCACCCGGCACGTTGACGATCTGTGCACCGGTGTGCGTGTCGCCCTGCCACACGCCGAACACCGCGCCGGCCGGGTCGGCGGCGATCGCCATCCGGCCGAAGTCCATGACCTCCATCGGTGCCATCATCACGATGCCACCAGCCTCGGTGATCGCGGTGGCGGCGTGGTCGGCGTCGTCGACGGCGAGGTACGTGGTCCAGGACGGCGGCGGAGTCTCCTCCCCCGGCGGCGACTGCATCAGCCCGGCGACGATGTGTCCGTCCACGATCGCCTGGCTGTAGAAGCCGGTGTCCTCGTCGCCGAGCTGGAAGTCCCAACCGAACAGGCCGGTGTAGAACTCCCGGGCGGCGTCACCGTCGGGCACCATCAGGTCCGCCCAGGCGGGTGTGCCCTCGGGCCAGTTCGTGTCCCGCGTCGTCATGAGCTTGGCTCCTTCTGCGTGCCCTTGAGTTGGCTGTAAAAAGTTGTCAGCGAAAGCGCGTCACCGGTGGCGCGGATCTACGGACAACTAAGGCATAGCCCCCGGATCGACGCAAGGTTTCCCGTGAGTGGCTACGCTGAGGCGCCGGCGTAGCGCCGCAGACCCTGCCGCCACACCCAGCGGGTCAGCACCAGCAGCCCAACCGTGAACGCCGCCGCGCCGAGCAGCAGCCAGCCCGACAACCGGCCGGTCAGGGCCGAGGCGGGCACGGTGACGGCAAAGGCCAGCGGGACGAGGAACGTGAACCCGATCCGCAGCCACCCCGGGTAGATCGTGACCGGCCAGCGGCCCGCCTGGTACATGCCGTCGAACAGCTCGATCAGGAAGTCGACCCGGACCACCACGAACGCCGACGTGGTCAGGATCAGCCAGAAGCAGTAGATGTCGAGGCCGCCGAGGATCAGCGTCAGCACAAAGGCGAGCACCGACCACACGCTCACCGGATCGCCGATCCGCACCAGCGCCACCGCGACCAGCAGCAGTCCGACGACGATGTCGACGGCCTGCCACAGCCCGAACCGGCGCACGCTGACCAGCAGCTGCGCATCCTCGGGCTTGGTCAGGACGTAGTCGAGGGTGCCTTCCTGGACGTCCTCCATCAGCTGCTGCATGTTCGGCTGGATGACTGATCGGATCAACCCGCCCATCAGGACGTAGACCCCCATGATCACGAGCAGCTCGTCGCTGGACCAGCCGCCGAGGGAGTCGGTGTGGGAGAACACCAGCGCCAGTACGACGAGCGCCGTGCCCACCGCGACCACGGACTGCACGAGACTCAGGAAGAAGTTCACCCGGTACTGCAGCTCATTCAGCGCACCGACCCGCAGGAACGTCCAGGCCAGCCCCATCCGGCGGCCCATCAGTTGCCTACCGCCGAATACCGGCGTACGCCGAAGCGCCACACCACAGCTACCAGCAGCGCACCGACGGCGACCCACAGCACCTGCATGGCCAAGCCGATGAACAATTCGCGGGTGGACAGGTCGCCGGCGATGACCTCGATCGGGTAGCCGAAGGTGTACTTGAACGGCAGCACGTCGGCCACCGTGGCCGCCCAGCCCGGCAACAGCGCCAGCGGCAGCAGCCGCCCGGACAGCAGCAGCTCGGCGGTGAAGTACATGTCGTACAGCGCGCTGACCCGGGTGGTCCAGAACGTCACCATCCCGAGCACCCAGAGCAGCATCGACCGAATCAGGTACGCACCCCAGATCGCGATCAGGAAGACGCCGATCTCGAGCAGGCTGATGTCGAACGTGGGCCGGAAGATCAGGGTCAGTGCGGCGGCGATCGGCAGCCACAGCAGGATCACGACGAACTTCCAGCCGGCGAAATACGCCAGGTCGTAGTGGATCGGGTGCACCGGGCGGACCAGCATCCCGGACAGCTCGCCCTGCCGGATCCGGCCCTCCCACCCGTACGGCGTGAAGACGATGTTCATGTTCCGCACGAGCGTCCACACGATGTAGTACGCCGCGAACTCCCCGACGGTGATGCCCTCGACCGCGCCGCCCTGCGAACGCGCGACGGTCGACCACACCACGAGGTAG
Organism: Geodermatophilaceae bacterium; assembly: GCA_013695685.1. Lineage (GTDB taxonomy): Bacteria > Actinomycetota > Actinomycetes > Mycobacteriales > Geodermatophilaceae > JACCTY01. The sequence goes on from JACCZY010000076.1 coordinate 4,175, forward strand.
ATGACCGGCTCGGCGATCATCCCGAGCATGTAGGCGTAGTTCGCCGTCCGGTACTGGAACTGCACCTGTACGGCGGTGCGCATGGTGACGGCGTAAAGGCCGGGCAGCCCCTGCAGTCGCCGGCGCGGCTCGCGCACCGTCGTTATCGCCGGCCCCCACCGTCGGTGGTGAACGCGGCCGCGGCCTGCCGGCGGCCCTCGGCAACGCGCTCCAGGTACCCGAAGCTGCCCTCGTCGAGCAGTTCGCGAGCGGCCCGGACGAGTGCGTCCAGGGCGACGAAACTGAACCAGCCCCCGACCGAGATCCGCGCTGCGCCGGCCGCGGCCACTTCCGCGATCGAGCCGAGACCAGGGAAGGCGAGCACGTTGACCGGGCGGTCCACCGCGGCGACCACCCGGGCGACGTCGCCCAGGTCGCGCAGCCACGGTGCGTACAGAACGTCCGCACCGGCCTCCTGGTAGGCCTGCAGCCGGGCGATCGCGTCGCCGAGGTCCGGCTCGGGCAGGCGGACGAAGTTCTCCGCCCGCGCTGTGATCACCATGCCTTGCGCGGCCTCGGCGGCGGCCCTGACCCGGTCCGCGGCCCGCGCGACGTCGTACAGCCCCGTGTCCGGGTCGCCGGTGTAGTCCTCGATCGAGCAGCCGGCCAGCCCGGTCGAGGCGGCCGCCGCCACGAAGTCGTGGACCGCGTCGGGATCATCGCCGAAGCACCTCTCCATGTCTGCGGAGACCGGTACGTCGACCGCGGTGACGATCTGTGCCGCGTGTTCCAGCGCCTCCTCACGGGTGACGGCGCCGTCAACCCGCCCGAGCGTGGCCGCGTGGCCGACACTCGTGGTGGCGAGGGCTTGAAAGCCGAGCGAGGCCAGCACCCTTGCCGTCCCCGCGTCCCACGGGTTCGGCATGAGCAACGGATTTCCCGGCACGTGCAGCTCCAGGAACGTTGTCACGATGACACCTCCACGGTTGTGGCCGACGAGGCGAAGACCTGTTCGATCACGTCCTCGACCGGCGGATCCTCGATGGTCAGGTCGCTGACCTCGTATGCCGCGAGCAGCCGCGCGGCCACCGCGGACGTCTGATCTTTGGCCACCTTCAGGCTGACTCGGCCGGCCTCGGTGCTGACCAGCTCGCCGTATCCGCTGAGCTCCGGCCCGGGATCGGTCAGCGTCACGTTGATCGTCTGGTGCGGGGCATAGCGCGCGGAGAGCTCCCGCAGGCTGCCGTCGTACAGGATCGATCCGTGGTCGATCACGATGACCCGCCTGCACAGCGCCTGTACGTCGGCCATGTAGTGGCTGGTGAGCAGCACGGTCGCACCGTAGCGGCGGTTGTACTCGGCGAGGAAGGCGCGGATCCGCTTCTGCATCGTGACGTCCAGGCCGATGGTCGGTTCGTCCAGAAAGAGCACCTGCGGGCGGTGCAGCAGGGCGGCGGCGATCTCGGCCTTCATCCGCTCACCGAGGGACAGGTTCCGGACCGGCTTACGCACCAGGTCGCCGATCTCGAGAAGTTCGACCATCTCGTCGCGGATCGTGCGGAAGTCGGAATCGGGGATCCGGTAGATCGCCCGGTTCATCTCGAAGGAGTCCAGGGCAGGGATGTCCCACTGCAGCTGGTTGCGGTTACCCATCACCAGCGTCATCCGGCGCAGGTAGTCCCGCTCCCGCCGCCAGGGCACGTGCCCGAGCACGCTCACCTGGCCCGAGGTCGGATGGAGCAGACCGGACAGCATCTTGAGGGTGGTCGTCTTGCCGGCGCCGTTGGGGCCGAGGAAGCCGACCACCTCCCCGGCCGGGATCTCGAAGGAGACTTCCGCGACCGCGTGCACGTCGCGGTGGGTACGCCGGACGAGGCTGCGCAGCGACGCCCGCAGACCGGCCTCGCGCTCGGGAACCGTGAACGTCTTGCGCAAGCCGCTGACCCGGATGTCGGCGTCGCGCTGGGCCATCACCCGGACAGTAAACCCCGGCCCGGGGACATCGCCGTACCGATTACCCCGGCCGCTCAATCGGCTGCGGCGTGGCGTCGCCGATGGCAGGGGAAGCCCGGGCCTAGCGGACCGGGTGCAAGACCAGCGGACGTACACGAGTCTGTGCGTATTCATCCACACCGGAGCTGAGGACCCTAGAGGGATAGGTTTGCCCGGGTGGTCACATCGTCGTGACCGGCGGAGTACAGGAGGACGCGGTGGCAGCCGAGGCAGCCAGCGACTTGACCAGACTCGAAGACCGCTACCGCGCCAAGGCGGCCCGGCTGAACGAGACGGCCGAGGTGGCCACCGAGTCCCCGTCCAGCGCGGGCGGCGAGTGGGCGGACCCCGGGGAGTTGCAGGCCTTTTTGCGGCGGTACTACTGGCAGGCGCCCGTCGAGGACGTCCTCGACCGGTCCTCGCGGGAACTCGCCGACGTGGCGCTGGCCCACCACGAACTGGCGCTGCAGCGCGCACAGGGCACCGCCGTGGTCCGTGCCGCCACCTTGTCCGACGACGACGGCCAGACCCTCGGCACCCGCTCGGTGGTGCAGGTGGTGTCCGAGGACATGCCGTTCCTGGTGGACTCGGTGACCGCCGAGCTCAGCCGGCTCGGGCGGCGCCTGCACCACGTCGTACACCCGATTCTGGTCGTCAAGCGCGACATCACCGGTGCGCTGCAGGAGGTGTGTGACACCTCTGACCCCGACCGCTGCCCCGACGACGGCGTGGTCGAGTCCTGGATGCACGTGGAGATCGACCGCGAGACCGACCCCGACGTACTCCGCCAGATCGAGGCGGACCTGCGCCGCGTCCTCAACGACGTCCGGGAGGTGGTGGAGGACTGGGGCAAGATGCGGGTGGCCGCCGTACGGGTGGCCCGCGACCTGGAGAGCAGCACGCTCGACCTGCCCGCGCAGGAGACCGGGGAGGCAGCGGAGCTGCTGCGCTGGCTCGCCGACGACCACTTCACCTTCCTGGGCTACCGCGAGTACACCCTGGAAGCCGGCGCGGACGGTGAGATGGGGCTGCGTGCCGTACCCGCGAGTGGTCTGGGCGTGCTGCGTTCGGACTCCGACATGGCCAACGCCTTTCGGCTGCTCCCGGCGGCCGCACGCGATAAGGCGCGCGAGCGCACCGTCCTCATCCTGACCAAGGCCGATTCCCGCTCGACGGTCCACCGGCCGGTGTATCTGGACTACGTCGGCATCAAGTCCTTCGACGACAACGGCGACGTGGTGGGCGAGCGCCGGTTCCTCGGGTTGTTCAGCTCCGCGGCGTACACCGAGAGCGTCACCTCCGTTCCGGTGTTGCGGCGCAAGGTCGCCGAGGTGCTGCAGCGGGCACATCTGCCCAAGAGCAGCCACAGTGGCAAGGACCTGCTCGACATCCTGGAGACCTACCCCCGCGACGAGCTCTTCCAGGTCACCGTCGAGGAACTGCTGCCGGTCGTAATGGCCGTCCTCTACCTGCGTGAGCGCAGGCAGACCCGGTTGTTCCTGCGCAGGGATACCTACGGCCGCTTCTACTCCGCGCTGGTCTACCTGCCGAGGGATCGCTACACGACCGCGGTTCGGCTCAAGCTGCAGGACATTCTGGTCGAAGCCCTCGGCGGTGTCAGCGTCGAATACACGGCTCGGAGCACCGAATCGGTGCTCGCTCGCCTGCACTTCGTGATCCGTGGTCCCAAGGGCGCCGGGCTGCTTCCAGTGGACGCCGACGATCTCCAGGAGCGGCTGGCGAGGGCAGCGCGGTCCTGGGCCGACGACTTGGCCGACGCGCTGGCCCGCCGCTACGGGATCAACCGGGCCTCCAGCCTGACCGCCCGCTACGAAACCGCCTTCTCTGAGGGCTACAAGGTCGACTTTCCGGCCGAGGAGGCCGTCGAGGACCTGGAGCGGATCGAGCGGTTGTCCGGTGACGAGCTGGCCATGAATCTCTACGTCCCGGCCGATGCCGGCCCCGGCGAGGTCCGGTTCAAGATCTACCGGGTGGGCCAGCCGCTCCTGCTCTCCGACGTACTGCCGGTGCTTCAGCACATGGGCGTCAGCGTCGTCGACGAGCGGCCCTACGACGTCACCCGCCCGGACTGCGAGCATGCCTGGATCTACGATTTCGGGCTGCGCACCCAGCTGCCGGTCGGGTCCGACGACTCGGAGCACGCCACCGGAGCCGACGGGGCGAAGGCGGTTGGGGAGGCCGCCGATGACCAGGCCGCGCGCTTCCAGGACGCCTTCGCCGCGGTGTGGCGGGCCAGCGCCGAGGACGATGGCTTCAACGCTCTGGTTCTGCTTGGCGGGCTCACCTGGCGGCAGGTGGTCGTCCTGCGTGGCTACGTCCGCTACCTGCGCCAGAGCGGGCTGACTTTCACCTTGGAGTACATCGAGGTATGCCTGGCCGGGAACGTCGACATCTGCCGGCTGCTGGTCGACCTGTTCGAGGCGCGGTTCACCCCGGGCGCCGACGACGGCCGGGCCGAGCGTTGCCGGGAGATCGTCGAGCAGATCGAGGCCGGGCTGGCGGGGGTGGCCAGCCTCGACGAGGACCGGATCCTGGCCGCACTGCTGGCCGTGATCCAGGCGACCCTGCGGACGAACTACTTCCAGCTGACGAACGACTGTCAGCCCCACTCCTACGTCTCCTACAAGCTGGACTCGCAGGCGGTGCCAGACCTGCCCGAGCCGCGGCCGTTCCGGGAGGTCTGGGTCTACTCGCCGCGACTCGTGGGTATCCACCTGCGCTTCGGGGCGGTCGCGCGCGGCGGCCTGCGGTGGTCCGACCGGCGGGAGGACCTGCGTACCGAGGTCCTCGGCCTGGTCAAGGCCCAGATCGTGAAGAACACCGTCATCGTCCCGACCGGCGCCAAGGGCGGCTTCGTCGTCAAGCGCCCGCCGGCTGCGGGCGACCGGGATGCGGTGCTCGCCGAGGGCATCGCCTGCTACCGCATCTTCATCTCCGGCCTGCTGGACATCACCGACAACCTCGAGCCCGCTCCGGATGGCCGAACCCGGACCGTGCCGCCGAAGGATGTCGTACGCCACGACGGTGATGACAGCTATCTGGTGGTGGCGGCGGACAAGGGCACGGCGACGTTCTCCGATATCGCCAACGAGGTAGCCGCGGCGTACGACTTCTGGCTCGGCGATGCCTTCGCCTCGGGCGGATCCGCCGGCTACGACCACAAGGCGATGGGAATCACCGCCCGCGGCGCCTGGGAGTCGGTCAAGCGGCACTTCCGCGAACTCGGCGTCGACACCCAAACGCAGGAGTTCACCGTCACCGGCGTGGGCGACATGTCCGGGGACGTCTTCGGCAACGGCATGCTGCTGTCGGAGCACATCCGGCTCGTGGCCGCGTTCGACCACCGGGACATCTTCCTCGACCCCGCACCGGCTGCCGCCTCGTCCTTCGCGGAGCGACGTCGGCTCTTCGAGCTGCCGAGGTCCAGCTGGGCGGACTACGACACCGCGCTGATCAGCGCCGGTGGCGGGGTGTACCCGCGGTCGGCCAAGCGGATCGAGATCACCCCCGAGGTACGCCGGGCGCTCGGCCTCCGTGCCGACGTCGACGCGCTCACGCCACCGGAGCTCATGCGCGCGATCCTCGGCGCGCCGGTCGACCTGTTCTGGAACGGCGGGATCGGCACCTACGTGAAGGCGACTACCGAGAACAACGCCGAGGTCGGGGACCGTGCCAACGACGCGATCCGCGTGGACGGCGCCGCGTTGCGTTGCAAGGTCATCGGCGAGGGGGGCAACCTGGGCTGCACGCAGCTGGGAAGGATCGAGTTCGCCCTGGCCGGCGGCAGGGTCAATACCGACGCGATCGACAACTCAGCCGGAGTGGACACCTCAGACCACGAGGTGAACATCAAGATCCTGCTGCGGCTCGCCGAGCGGGACGGCGTGATCGTGCCCGAGGAGCGCAACGCGCTGCTCGCGGAGATGACCGACGAGATCGCCGCACTGGTGCTGGCTCACAACTATGACCAGAACGCGGCGCTGGCCTGCGAGTCGGCGTATGCGATGTCCCTGCTCGACGTCCACCAGCGATACATCCGCCGGCTCGTCCGGGACGGCCTGCTCAACCGGACGCTGGAGTTCCTGCCGACCGACCGTCAGCTCGCCGAGCGTCAGCGCGAGGGGCGCGGGCTGACCGCACCGGAGTTCGCCGTACTGCTCGCGTACACGAAGATCGTCATCACCGACGAGATCCTGGACTCGGGTCTGCCCGACGATCCGGCGGTGCAGTGGGCGCTGTACGAATACTTCCCGCCCCGGCTGCGAGATCTCTGCCGGGTGCAGATCGATGCGCATCCGCTGAAACGGGAGATCATCACCACCCAGTTGGTGAACACGCTGGTGAACACGGCGGGGATCACCGGTGTGTTCCGGTTGAAAGAGGAGTCCGGGGACTCCACAGAGGCGATCGCGCGCGCCCATCTCGCTGCGGCCACCGTCTTCGACGTCGGACGGGTCTGGGCACAGGCGCAGGGGCTGGACAACGTCGTGCCGGCTGACATCACCACGACGATGCGGCTGGAGGCATGCCGGTTGGCCGAGCGGGCAACCCGCTGGCTGTTGGCCGAGGCCGACCCGCCGGTAGGCATCGACGCCGAGATCGACCGGTTCCGTGCCGGTGCCCGGCAACTGATCGACTCGCTGCCCGGGCAGCTGCGGGGCATCGACCGGGACGCGTTCGAGGGTCGCTTTCGGGAGCTGGAGATGGCCGGCGTACCCCAGCCTCTGGCGCGTGAGGTGGCGACGTTCCCCAAGGCGATCTCCGCTCTGGACGTCGTACTGGCCGCAGAGGAGACCGACCGCCAGGTGCCCGAGGTAGGCGAGATCTACTACTACCTTGACGAGCGGCTGGCGCTGGCGTCGCTGCTGGAGCGGGTCATCGCGCTGCCGCGCGGTGAACGCTGGCAGGCCATCGCCCGCGCGGCGCTGCGCGATGACCTCAATGCCGAGCACACCGCCCTGACCGTCGAGGTGCTCCGTGCGGGCAGCGGGTCGGCCGAGGAGCGGTTCGAGGCCTGGCGCGCCGGTGCCGGGCCGGCGCAGGAGCGGGCGCTGGCCTTGCTGGAGGAGATCGCGGCGGGGGACAGCCTCGACCTCGCCACGCTGGTGGTCGCCGTCCGCGTGATCCGTGGAATGCTGCGCTCGCCGGTCGCCGCCGCGTCTTTTCAGCCCTCCTGACCCGCCTCGCCGCGACGATCATGAACTTTCGGACACTCAAACTGGGGCAGAACGGGCAATTCGGGCCACGAATCTTCATGATCGCCGGGGATCTGCGTGCGGCGGAGGGTCGAAGGCCGCAGCTCTGCCAGCATTCCGGCATGGTCACACACGCCTGGTCCGTCTTCGTCATCGATCGCTGGGACGAGGAGGTGATAGATGAGCACGAGGGTGCCCATGTCGTGCGCACTGCCGTCAGCAAGACGTTCAGCGGTGACATCACCGGTACGAGCGACGGGTGGATGACGATGGCGCGGGCCCAGCGGGGTTCGATGGCCTACGTCGGCTTCGAGCGGATCACCGCGACGATCGACGGCCGGACCGGCACGTTCGTCCTGCAGCACAACGCCGTCGGGAACTCCGAGGGCGGCGACGCTACCTGGACGGTGCTCGCCGACTCCGG
>JACCZY010000079.1 GCA_013695685.1 Geodermatophilaceae bacterium
CTCGTCCACAGCCGACGGTCTCTGTCCACACCCGCGGGCGGCAGCCCCCGGACATCACCGATCGCGTCCTAGCGTCGGCCGGTCACTCCTGACCGACGGGCGGATAATCCATGAGGCGACGAATCGACCGGCTCCGGCTCACTGCGTGGCGATGGACGCGCTGGGGCCGTCGGCTGCTGGCCCTCGGACTGATCGCCGCCGCCGTCATGCTCGCCGCCACAGAGCAGGCGCGCGTCGACGCCGGTGAACCGACAGCGGATGTGCTGGTCGCCAGTCACAACCTGGCAGCCGGCAACGTCCTCGTGGCCGGCGACGTCATCGCCCGCGCCTGGCCGCTCCGACTCCTCCCTTACGGGGCGCTCACCCCGACCGACGCCCCCGTCGGACGGTTGCTCGCGGGCGCGATCCGGGCCGGCGAAATCATCACCGACGTCCGTCTGCTCGGTCCCGGGCTCATCGAGTCGCTCGAACCTGGGCTGCGCGCGGTCCCCGTCCGGCTGACCGACGCCGGGGTCGGGGCGTTACTGAGGGCCGGCGACCGGATCGACGTCTACGCGATCGACACCGGCGTGGACCCGGCCGCGGAGCAGAGCACGCTGGTTGCGGCGTACGCCCTCGTCCTGGCCGTCCCCACGCAACAGGACAGGGTGGTTCCGGAAGGAGGCATCGTCGTCGTCGCGGTGCCGCAGGCGACCGCCCTGCGGCTGATCGAGGCCGCGTACACGAGATCGATCGCCGCTACGCTGACGCCGCCGTGACGGGCTGACCGCGCCTGTCGAGTCACCCGTGGGGGGCACCATGCTGAAGGGTTTCAAGGACTTCCTGCTGCGCGGGAACGTCATCGACCTGGCCGTGGCCGTCGTCATCGGGGTCGCGTTCGCGGCCCTGGTCTCCAGTTTCACCGAGTCGTTCCTCAACCCGCTAATCGGCCTGCTCGGTGGCGGCGGTGTCGACGGCGGCACCTTCACCGTCAACGATCAGGTCTTCGACTGGGGCGGGTTCATCACTGCCGTGATCACGTTCGTGCTCACCGCCGCGGTCATCTACTTCGCGGTCGTCGTGCCGATGCGCAAGGTCAGCGAGCGGCGCCAGCGCGGCGCCGAGGCCGGACCGGCCGAACCCACCGACGTCGAGTTGCTCAAGGAGATCCGGGACCTGCTCGCCACCGAGCACAGGACGAAGCAGCTCTAGGCGCTCAGCCTTCGTGGTGCGGGGGGCGCTCGCGCAGATAGCGCTCCGCGTCGGAGTCGGATTCCGAGGCCGAGTCGGAATCGAAGTCGGAATCGAGGCGCTCCGGCGACTCGCCCCATCCCTCGGCTGTCTCGTCCCGAGTCGTCCGGGGTAGCACCGAATCCCGATCCGGGCCGGTGGACGGTTGCGGCCGCGCGCGGTCGGTCATGCTGTCCATCATGACCGCACGCAGCCAGCCGGGGAACTTCAGCGACCGGCTCACTCAACCGCTGCCGGGCCCACGCGAGTTCGTCAAGCTTCTCCGGCAAGGCGGGTTCCGGGGTCGCGAGCACCCCGAGAGTGAGGCCGGGCAGGTCCCCCGCGTACGGCAACCGCTTCCCGCGGTGACCGCCGAGCAGACCGGCATCACGTGGGTAGGGCACGCCAGCTACCTCATCCGTACCGGCGGCATGACGGTGCTCGCCGATCCGGTCTGGTCGGAGTCGATACCCGGTCGGATCCGGCGGCTGCACGCACCGGGGGTCCCCTGGCAGGAGGTTCCACCCGTCGACGCGGTGCTGATCAGCCACAACCACTACGACCACCTGGACTCCCCCACCCTCAAGCGTCTGCCGCGAGCCACACCGATGCTGGTACCCGCCGCGCTGGGCCGCTGGTTCACCCGCCGCGGCTTCACCGCCGTCACCGAACTCGACTGGTGGGAACACGTCACCGTTGGCGGCGTGCGGTTCGAGTTCGTGCCGGCGCACCACTGGAGCCGGCGCGGCCTGCTCGACCTCAACCGGACCCTCTGGGGCGGCTGGATCGTCCAGGCAAAGGGCGGGCCCCTCCTGTACTTCGCCGGCGATTCCGGGTACGGCGACCGGTTCGCCGCCATCGGCGCACGACACCCCGGTATCGACCTGGCGATGATGCCGATCGGCGCCTACGCGCCGCGCTGGTTCATGGGCGGCGCCCACATGGATCCAGCCGAGGCGGTGCAAGCCACCCTGGACGTCGGCGCCACCAGGATGGCCGGGATGCATTGGGGAACATTCGTGTTGAGTCAGGAACCGGTGACCGAGCCGGCCCGCCTCACGCGGGAAGCCTGGCTACGAACCGGCCGACCACCGGAGGACCTCTGGGAGTTAGCAATCGGCGAGTCCCGCGTCCTCTGACCGCTGGTGCGCCCGCTCGTAGGCGACGACGATCTCCGGCCGCAGCCGGCCACGATCGGTCACCGGCAAGCCCGCAGCCACGGCCCACGATCGGATCTCGGCAGTTGTCGGAGGACCCGCCAGCAGTTCCCCCGCTGAGATCAGCGTGTGCTCGAGACCGGCGGTCTGGTGCTGGTGGGAAAGCTCGACGTACGCCGCCGCCAGAAACCGGTACGTCCAGTCCTCGGCCAGCGGCCGGGTCTCGCAGAACACGATCGGAACGGTCGGCCAGCGAACCTGCGCCTCGGCCAGACCGTCCGCCACCACCGACGGGCGGACGTGTTCGAGTCCGAATACCCGGGAGTACCGGTCCTCGACGACCAGCGCCGACCGGGGCACCGTCGCCAGGTCGGCCAGGGCGTAACCGAGCCTGCCGCTGGTGAGGCTGCCGGCCAGATCGGCCAGGCTCTTGCGTTCGACGCAGGCGACCACCGCTCCGTCCAGCTCGATCCCGTAGTCGCCCGCGGGCAATCGGCGGGTCCTGACCTCCACCTGGTGCCTGCTGAAGCGGTAGGCGTACTTCTCCGCCGAGTCCACCAGGATCGTCGGCCGCCGCAGTCCCTGCGCACGTCCGGTGGGAACCGCGACCCGAGGTCGGGCCTGCTTGCTGGTCCGGGCCGTCTGCCAGAACACCGCTTCCCGGCCGCCCTTGAGCACCGTGAAGACCAGCTGCGAGCGGTTCTCCCGGCCCCTGTCGAGGACGAGGTCGATGGCGGGTCCGCGCCGTACACAGGACCGGGTCGGCACCCGCTCGACGATCTCGGCGTCTGCGGGCCAGCCGTCGGCCCGGTGGCAGTAGACCTTGCTGGTCCGCGGCCACATCTCCCGTGCCTTGAGTACGACGCCGCGCGGCCCGAGCGGAATCCGCAGCAGGTACGGCAACGTGGACTCCGAGTCCGGGTTGCGCGCAATGACGAAGTCATCCGGCACGCCGCCATTGTGCCCTGCCGACGGGTGGTTCGATGGTCCCTATGTCATCACTCGCCGGCGGATCGCAACCCTCAGTCGTCGTCGGCTTGACCCCGCTGCGCCCCGCCGACGTCGTCGCCGTCGCGCGAGGCGGCGCGCGCGTGGAACTCACCGGCGAGGCGGTCGCCGCGATGAGTGCCTCGCGCCACCACGTGGAAACCCTTGCCACCCGCTCTGAGCCGGTCTACGGCGTTTCCACTGGATTCGGCGCCCTCGCCAACAGGCACATCCCGGCCGAGCTGCGGGCCTCCCTGCAGCGCTCCTTGATCCGCTCGCACGCCGCGAGCGCGGGCGACGACGTCGAGCGGGAGGTGGTCCGCGCGCTCATGGTGCTGCGGCTGCGCACCCTGGCCACGGGACGCACCGGGATCCACCCGCAGACCGCGCGGACGCTGGCCGCCCTGATCAACGCCGGCATCACGCCGGTGGTCCGCGAGTACGGATCGCTGGGCTGCTCCGGCGACCTGGCCCCCCTGGCCCACGTCGCGCTGGCCCTCATGGGGGAGGGCGAGGTCAACGATGCAGAGGGAGTACGCCGCAGCGCCGCGGACGCCCTCGATTCCGCCGGCATCCGGCCGGTGGAGCTGGCGGCCAAGGAGGGCCTCGCGCTCATCAACGGCACCGACGGCATGCTCGGCATGCTGATCCTCGCCTGCCACGACCTGACCGAACTGCTGCAGGTCGCTGACCTGTCCGCCGCGATGAGCGTCGAGGCGCTGCTCGGCACCGACCGGGTGTTCGCCGCCGACCTGCAGCAGCTCCGTCGCCAACCAGGACAGCAGTCGGCCGCGGCAAACCTGCGCAGGCTCCTTGCCGATTCGCCGATCGTGGAGAGTCATCGCGGGCCGAACTGCACGCTGGTGCAGGACGCCTATTCGCTGCGCTGCGCCCCGCAGGTGGCGGGCGCGGCACGGGACACCGTGGCGCACGCGCTCTCCGTGGCCGTGAACGAACTCGACAGCATCATCGACAACCCGACGGTACTGCCCGACGGCCGGGTCGAGTCCAACGGAAACTTCCATGGCGCACCGGTCGGGTACGTGCTGGACTTCCTCGCCATCGCCACCGCCGACGTAGCCAGCATCTCCGAGCGCCGCACGGACCGGATGCTCGACGTACACCGGTCCCACGGGCTGCCGGCCTTCCTCGCGCACGATCCCGGTGTCGACTCCGGCCACATGATCGCCCACTACACGCAGGCCGCGATCGTGAGCGAACTCAAGCGGCTCGCCGTACCGGCCTCGGTCGACTCGATCCCGACCTCGGCGATGCAGGAGGACCACGTGTCCATGGGGTGGTCGGCCGGGCGCAAGCTGCGCACGGCGATCGACGGGCTGCGGCTGGTGCTGGCCGTCGAGGTGCTCACCGCGGCCCGGGCGCTGGACCTGCGCGCCCCGCTGCTGCCCTCCCCTGCGACCGGCGCGGTCGTCGCCGCGCTGCGACGGAACGTGCCGACGGTCGGCCCGGACCGCTGGCTCGCGCCGGAGATCGATGCCACCGTCGCGGCCGTCGCCAACCGGACCCTGCTCACAGCCGCCGAGTCCGTCACCGGTCCGCTGGCGTGAAGGAGCACACGATGTCAGAGGCACGAACCGTCCGCGCCGCCCGCGGAACCAACCTGCGCTGTCAGGGTTGGCCGCAGGAGGCGGCGCTGCGGATGCTCGAGAACAACCTCGATCCCGACGTCGCCGAACGGCCCGACGACCTCGTCGTCTACGGCGGCACCGGCCGCGCGGCCCGCAGCTGGTCGGCGTACGACGCCATCGTCGGCTCGTTGACCGCGCTAAAGGCCGACGAGACTCTGCTCGTGCAGTCCGGCAAGCCGGTCGGCCTGTTCCGCACCCACGAATGGGCGCCGCGGGTGCTCATCGCGAACTCCAACCTGGTGCCGGACTGGGCCAACTGGCCGGAGTTCCGCCGGCTGGAGCAGGCCGGGCTGACGATGTACGGGCAGATGACCGCCGGATCGTGGATCTACATCGGCACGCAGGGGATCCTGCAGGGGACGTACGAGACGTTCGCCGCGGTGGCCGCGAAGCGGTTCAACGGAACCCTGGCCGGCACCCTGACGCTGACCGCCGGCTGCGGCGGGATGGGCGGCGCGCAGCCGCTCGCGGTCACCATGAACGGCGGTGCCGTCATCGTCATCGACATCGACCCGGTGCGTCTGCGCCGCCGGGTCGAGGGCCGCTACCTCGACACGGTTGCCGAGGATCTGGACGATGCCGTCGACCAGGCGGTCACCGCCAAGGAAGAGCGGCGGGCGCTGTCGGTGGGACTCGTCGGCAACGCCGCCACCCTCTTCCCGCGGTTGCTGCGGATGGGCGTACCGATCGACATCGTCACAGATCAGACCTCGGCGCACGACCCGCTGTCCTACATCCCTGAAGACATCGACCTGCCCGACGCCGACGATTACGCCGCCAAGAAACCGGAGGAGTTCACAGACCGTGCCCGCGCCTCGATGGTCAAGCACGTGGAGGCGATGGTGGGCTTCCAGGACGCCGGTGCGGAGGTTTTCGACTACGGCAACTCGATCCGCGGCGAGGCGGCGTTGGGCGGGTACGACCGGGCATTCAGCTTCCCCGGTTTCGTGCCCGCCTACATCCGCCCGCTGTTCTGCGAGGGAAGAGGACCGTTCCGGTGGGCGGCGCTGTCCGGGGAACCGACCGACATCGCCGCCACCGACCGGGCGATCCTCGAGCTGTTTCCGGAGAACGAGGCGTTGGCGCGCTGGATCCAGCTGGCCGGGGAGCGGGTCGCGTTCCAGGGGCTGCCCGCCCGGATCTGCTGGCTGGGCTACGGCGAGCGCGACAAGGCCGGCGTGCGGTTCAACGACATGGTCGCCTCCGGCGAACTCAAGGCCCCGATCGTGATCGGCCGTGACCACCTGGACTGTGGTTCCGTCGCCTCGCCGTACCGGGAGACCGAGGGCATGGCCGACGGATCCGACGCGATCGCCGACTGGCCGCTGCTCAACGCGATGCTGAACGTCGCCAGCGGCGCCTCATGGGTCTCCATCCACCACGGCGGCGGTGTCGGCATCGGCCGGTCCATCCATGCGGGCCAGGTCTGTGTTGCCGACGGCACCGCGCTGGCCGGTGCGAAGATCGAGCGCGTCCTCACCAACGACCCCGGAACGGGCGTCATCCGGCACGTCGACGCCGGCTACGACCGGGCCGACGAGGTGGCCGAGGAACGCGGCGTCCACATACCGATGCGCGCATGTGCCGCCCCCGTCTCCGCCGATCTTGGTCAAAACAACCTCTCAGGCGGGCTGTGACGTTGATTAGACCAAGATCGGCGAGCAGCAGGGGGTTCGAGAGCATGTGGGCCGACCTGCTGCCGGTCGGCCGGCTCGCCAACGGTGGCTACCAGCGCTTCGCCTGGACATCGGCGGACATGGCCTGCCGGGAGTGGTTCCGCGCCGAAGCGGGGACCCGCGGGATGGACGTGGAGACCGACCGCAACGGCAACCTGTGGGCCTGGCTCGGTGAACCCGGACCCGACTCCTTCGTCACCGGCAGCCACCTGGACTCCGTCCCGGGCGGGGGCGCATACGACGGCCCGCTCGGCCTCGTCTCCGCGTTCGCCGCGGTCGATGCGCTGCAGACCCGCGGGTGTACGCCGGCGCGCCCGGTCGCGGTGGTGGCGTTCGTCGATGAGGAGGGGGCGCGCTTCGGCGTAGCCTGCCTCGGCTCGCGGCTGTCAGCCGGCGTGGCCGACCCCGAGCGGACGCTCGCCCTGACCGATTCCGACGGCACCCGGCTGGACGAGGCGATGCGGGCCCAGGGCCACGATCCGGCTCATGCCGGCGCCGATCCACAGGCGCTGGAGCGGATCGGCGTGTTCGTCGAGTTGCACGTCGAGCAGGGTCGGGCCCTCGATGCTCCCATCGGGCTCGCGACGGCGATCTGGCCGCACGGCCGCTGGCGCTACGACTTCACCGGCGAGGGCAACCACGCAGGTACGACGGCGCTCGCCGACCGTCGCGACCCGATGCTCAGCTACGCGATGACCGTGCTCGCCGCCCGCAAACAGGCCCGGCTCGCCGACGCGCTAGCAACGTTCGGGAAGGTGGTGGTCGATCCCGGCGGCACCAACGCGATCGCCGCCGGCGTGACCGCCTGGCTGGACAGCCGCGCACCGGACGAGGCGACGCTCGCGTCGCTGGTCGCTGCAATCGAGCAGCAGGCGGCCGAGCGGGCCGAGCGGGACGGCGTACGGCTCCGGGTGACAGCCGAATCGGTGACGCCGCCCGTCAGCTTTCCGGCGGATCAGCTGGACTGGGCCGCCGAGGTGCTCGGCAACCCACCGCGGCTGCCGACCGGTGCCGGTCACGACGCCGGTGTGCTGGCCGCCGCCGGGGTCCCCACCGTCATGCTCTTCGTCCGCAACCCGACCGGTGTGTCGCACTCCCCGGCCGAGCACGCCGAACTCGACGACTGCCTTGCCGGTGTCGCGGCCCTCACCGACCTGATGGTGCGCCACGCGTGCTGATCTCAGATCCTTCGCGGGCCTGGTGGTGCGAGCAGGCCTGGCTGCCGGGCGGTGTCGTCGCGCGGAACGTTCGCCTCGACGTCTCCGGTGACCGGCTGGTGGCCGTGACACCGGATAGCCCGGCCGGTGACGCGCGGCGGCTTCCCGGGCTGACCCTGCCCGGTTTCGCCAACGCGCACTCACACGCCTTCCACCGGGCCCTGCGCGGCCGCACCCAGCGGGGTAGGGGCACGTTCTGGACCTGGCGCGAGCAGATGTACGGCGTCGCGGCGCGACTCGACCCGGACAGCTACCGCGCGCTGGCGCGGACGACGTACGCGGAGATGGCACTGGCCGGAGTCACCTGCGTCGGTGAGTTCCACTACCTGCACCATCAGCCGGACGGTACGCCGTACGACGAGCCGAACATCATGGGTGCGGCTCTGACTCAGGCCGCCGCCGAGGCCGGCATCCGCATCACCCTGCTGGACACCTGCTACCTGGCCGGGGGGTTCGACCGGCCGTTGGAGGGACCGCAGTTGCGGTTCGGTGACGGCACCGCCGATACCTGGGCCGAGCGGGCGGCTGCACTGTCCACATCGGACACTGTTCGAGTCGGGGCTGCGCTGCATTCCGTCCGGGCCGTTCCTGCCGACCAGTTCGCGCCGGTGGTCGAGTGGGCGGATAGCCGCCTCGCTCGTCTGCACGTCCATCTGTCCGAGCAGGTAGCCGAGAACGAGCAGTGCCGTGCCGAACACGGCCTGACGCCGACGGCGGTCCTGGCCGAACGCGGCGTGCTCGGGCCCCGCACCGTCGCCGTACACGCGACGCACCTGACCGACGGCGACATCGGTCTGCTGGGATCGAGCCGCACCGGCGTCTGCCTGTGTCCGACCACCGAGCGGGACCTCGCGGACGGGATCGGCCCGGCGCGGCGACTCGCCTCCGCCGGCAGCCCGCTGTCGCTCGGCAGCGACAGTCACGCGGTGATCGACATGCTCGAGGAAGCACGGGCCGTCGAGCTGAACGAGCGACTGTCCACACAGGAGCGTGGGCACTTCGACGTACGCGACCTGCTGAACATGGCGACGTCGACCGGGCACGCCGCGCTGGGCTGGCCGGACGCCGGGCGGCTCGCAGCTGGGGCACTGGCAGACTTCACCACGGTGCGGCTGGACGGGCCGCGCACAGCCGGAGCCGGCGAGTACCCGGCGGAGACTGTCGTCTTCGCGGCGACCGGTGCCGACGTGACCGACGTCGTGGTCGGCGGCCGGGAGATAGTCCGCGAGGGGCGGCACCTGAGGATCCCGGACGTCGGACGGGCGCTGGACGAGGCGATCGGAGCGGTGACATGAGCACCACAGCGCTGACAGGTATCGGGTTGCTCGTCACCCACGATGCCGAACTCGGCGAGATCCGGGACGCGGCCCTGGTCATCGACGAGGACCGGATCGTGTGGATCGGTGCGTCCGCGGATGTCCCGGACGCCGACGACGGCACCGATCTCGACGGCCGCTGCGTCATCCCTGGATTCGTGGACAGCCACACGCACGTGATTTTCGCGGGGGATCGGGCGCCGGAGTTCGAGGCCCGGATGTCCGGACAGCCGTACACCGCCGGCGGGATCCACAGCACCGTCGCGGCCACCCGCGCGGCTTCCGACGACGAGCTCACCGGGCACGCCGCCGGCCTGATCGCAGAGATGCTCGCCGCCGGCACCACGACGACGGAGATCAAGACCGGCTACGGACTGTCCACAGTGGATGAGCAACGTTCCGCCCAGGTCGCGGCCCGGCTCTCCGACGACGTCACGTTCCTCGGCGCGCACGTCGTCCCGGCCGAGTACGCCGACCGCCCGGACGACTACGTGGCCCTGGTGAGCGGCCCGATGCTCGACGCCTGCGCGCCGTACTGCCGCTGGATCGACGTCTTTTGCGACCGCGGCGCGTTCGACGTGGACCAGGCGCGCACCATCCTGGCCGCTGGCTCAGCGCGGGGTCTCGGTCTGCGGGTGCATGCCAATCAGTTCGGGCACGGGGCGGGAGTCCAGCTCGCGGTCGAACTGGGTGCGGCGTCCGCGGACCACTGCACACATCTCAGTGACACCGACGTCGAGGCGCTGGCCGGCTCCACCACGGTCGCCACACTGTTGCCGGGCGCGGAGTTCAGCACCCGCTCGCCGTACCCCGACGCGCGGAGGCTGATCGACGCCGGTGCGACGGTCGCCCTGGCCACGGACTGCAACCCGGGTTCGTCGTACACCTCCAACATGGCTTTCTGCATCGCGCTGGCCGTGCGGGAGATGAACATGACGCCGGCGGAGGCGCTGTGGGCGGCCACGGCCGGCGGCGCGCGGGCGCTGCGCCGCGACGACGTGGGCGTGATCGCACTCGGTTCCCGCGCGGATCTGGTAGCCCTGCAGGCCACCTCGCCTGTACACCTGGCCTACCGGCCCGGCGTACCGCTGATCGCGGCCACCTGGAAGGGCGGGCAACCGATCACCGCATGACAGTGAAGGCCGCCTGGCGCGCCGGCATGGTCGCGATACTCCTGGGTGCCACCGCCTGTACGTCGGCACAGCCGACGGCTTCTTCGGTGCCGCCCTCGGCATCGTCCGCCCCGACCACCGCCCCGACGACAGCGCGCGCCCCGACGCCGATCACGGTCCCCACCCTCGCGCCGGACGCCTGCGCCCGCAGCACCCTGAGCCGGTTGGATCTGGCCGGCCGAGTCGGGCAGGTCATGATGGTCGGCCTCGAGGTGACCGACCCGCTCGGGCGGTACGACGAGCTGGCCGCCTTCCGGATCGGCAACGTCTTCCTCGCCGGGCGCAGCACCGCCGGCGTCGACGTCATCGGCGAAGCCGTCGGGCAGATGCAAACGGCAGCTATCGGGACCACGGGTACCTACCTGCATGTCGCCGTCGATCAGGAAGGCGGCAACGTACAGACCCTGCGCGGCCCCGGTTTCACCGACCTGCCTACCGCACTGGAGCAGGCCGCCGGCGGACCCGCCGCGCTCGGGACGCGGACCTCGGAATGGGCATCGGAACTGGCCCGGGCCGGCATCACCCTGGACCTCGCTCCGGTCGCCGACGTCGTACCCGCCGGAACAGCCGCCGGCAATCCGCCGATCGGGGCCTCCTCGCGGCAGTACGGCTCGGACCCCGCCGTGGTTGCGCCGCTGCTGGCCTCTGTGGTCACCGCGCTGGAAGCGGCCGGCGTCGGCGCGACCGTCAAGCACTTTCCTGGTCTCGGGCGGGTGCGGGTGAACACCGACACCTCCACCGGTGCCGTGGACGAGCAAACCACCGTCGATGACCCGGCCCTGCAGCCGTTCGTGGCGGGCATCAAAGCGGGGACGACGGCGATGATGGTCTCCTCGGCGTCCTACCCGCGGCTCGACCCGGACAACCTGGCCCCGTTCTCCAAAGCGATCGTCGAGGGCCTGCTCAAGGACCGGCTCGGGTTCACCGGCGTCGTCGTCTCCGACGATCTCGGCCGGGCGGTGGCGGTCTCCGGCCGTACGCCGGGGCAGCGGGCGGTCGACTTCGTCGCCGCCGGCGGCGACCTGGTGCTCACCGTCGATGTCGACGACGCGCAGCCGATGTCGTCGGCGCTGATCGCGCGGGCGCAGGGTGATCCCGGGTTCGCGGCGCGGGTGGCGGATGCCGCCCTGCGGGTCCTGGTCAGCAAGCAGGACGCCGGCCTGCTCGTCTGCTGAGGCTCCGGTCGGGCCGAGCCGTTGGCGTGACGAAAACCGGTGGGACGTGAGGTCGAGCGGCTGCTGGAGGGCTCTACGCGTTCCCCAGCTGCTTGATCAACACGATGTCGTGCTCCACGACCTCCCGCATCACCCCTGACAAGTCGGGGTAGTCGTACCGGGAGACCTCCCGAAGTCCGGTATCGAGGTATCCCAGCCGGACGTAGAGGTCCCGGGCGCGGTGGTTGTCCTCGCCGACGCCCATCGAGATTTGGGTGCAGCCACGCTGGATGATCCGACTCTCAGCCGCCGCTACCAACGCTGTGCCGATGCCCAATCCCTGCCTCGTCGGGGCGACGCCGAGGTTGCTGAACTCCGGTGGCCCGTCCAGGAGATCAGCCCCGAACCGACGGGCTCGCCGTCCAACCAGGCGGTGAGGTAGGTGGCGTCTCCGCTGTGCTGACGGGCCAGGAGGGCCGCGTGGGCCCCGGTGCCCCTGGTCGGCATGCACTGCTCCAGGCGATCGAGGTCATCGACGTCGCACTCCCGGATCAGCAGGCCGTCCACACCGCACATCATGGCCGCAGCGCGTGCGCCACCGCGGCCGGCGCCTGGCTGGCGCGGATAAGTTCGGCGTACCGGCCTCCGCCGGCGCCGGCCAACCGCGTGCAGGAGCGGTACGACGGCTCCTCGTCGCTGAGGGCGAGGACGTGCAGCCGGGCGCCCGCGGCCCCCGCAGCGGCCGCCACCGCCACCGGATCACTACCGGCCGTGGCGATCCCGTCGGTCAGCAGCAGGATCTCGCGGCGCCGGGCCCGGGCGGTCCCGGCTTGGCGCAGGCCGGTCCGCAGGGCCAGCGCAAGGTCCGTCGTACCGCCGCCTCGCAGGGTGAGCAGCGCACCGACGAGGTCCGTGGTAGCGGCGATGCTGCGGATCGGGCGGAGTACGACGGCCTGGGACCAGAACGCGATGACGGCGAATTCGTCGTCCGGGCGCATCCGGGCGGCCAAAGCGGCAGCGGTGACCAGCGCGATCGCGATGCGCCGGCCGGCCACCGAACCCGAGGCGTCCACCAACAGGACGTACGCCGTCGCCGGACTCCGCCAGGCCCGCACCCGGACATCCTCGGCTCGCAGTCGCGGGTGCTGGTCCAGTCGTGACAGCGTGGCGTCCAGGTCCAGATCGCCGCCCGCCAGCGGATCGTCGACTGTGGACAGTCTGGCCGCGCCCGAGCGGTCGCCGCCGATGATGCGCGGGGGCCGGAGGGCCAACCGCAACGCGAGTTGCCGCGCCGCCAGCCGGATCGACGCGTCGGTGGCCTTGGCCAGGTCGACGAGCAGGTCCAGTGTCTCGTCGAGATCGGCACGGGCCGCCTCCTGCACTGCCTCGGCGTCGAGCTGGCCCACCTCAGCCGAGAATCGCTGCAGATCGGCGTGCCGGTGCTCCAGCTCGGTCCGGCTCATCGTCCGGGAACCGTGCTCACGCAGCAGTGCAGCGACTTCGGCGGGATCCTCGATCGCCCGTTGCGGCGTCAACCACGGGTTCGGCGGCGGCCCGGGGAGGTCGGCAACCTCCTCGGGCGTCAGGGTTTTCCCGGATCGGCCTTGCCCCAGATCTCGTCGATGATCTCGTCCACCGGCCGCGGACACCCCTCCTGCACAGTGACCTTGCCGGACAGCGCCGTACGGGCCGCGTCCAGACCGGTACGCACCGAGACCTCCGCCTCGTCGCGGACCGCGGCGAGTTCGCACGCGACGAGCACAGTGTCGATGGCTCCCCTGACGGAGGAGCCGATCCGCAGGTCGGAGTGCTCGCGCGTCATCCGGACCGCGCGGACCGCCCGCGACACCAGGTCCGTCGGCCCCGGCGCCACCCGTGCCACGATCGCCGCCTCGGTGCCTTCGTCCTGATAGTGCATGGCGACGCGACATGATCGGTCATACAGCGCCGGCGTCACCCGCGCGGTGCCCACAGCGTCGTACGGGTTCATCGCCGCGATCAACCGGAACGTCGCAGCGGCCGGTACGACGCCGTACCGGGGAATGTGCATCTCCCGCTCGGACAGGACGCCCAGCAGCACGTTCAGCGTCTCCTCGGGGACACGGTTGAGTTCCTCGACGTACAGCAGCGCACCCTCGGTCATCGCCCGGCACAGCGGGCCCGGGACGAAGTTGTCCGGCCGGTAGTCCTCGGTCAGCACCCGCGACGGGTCGTGGTGGCCGACCAGCCGGGCCGGGGTCAGCTCGGCGTTGCCTTCGACCAGGACGAGGCCGACTCCGGCGCCCGCGGCCAGCGCGCGCAGCAACGTCGTCTTGCCGGTGCCGGGCGGTCCCTCCAGCAGGAGGTTGCGCCCGGCGGCGAGGGCGGCGGCGACGACCTCGGACTCCCGCTCCCGCCCGACGACTGAGCCCCGGGTGGCCTCGACCATGGCCCGCGCGGGCAGCCCCGTGGCGACCCGCACCTAGCCGGCCGGGCGTTGCGAGCGCGCCGGGCGGCTAGTACACAATCACGCCGCGCAGGTTCGTCCCGGCGTGCATGTCCTTGTACCCCTGGGCCACCTCGTCGAGGGTGTACGTCCGGGTGACCAGCTCGTCCAGCTTGAGCTTGCCGTCGGTGTAGAGCTGCAACATCCGCGGGATGTCCTTGCTGGGGCTGGAAGCCCCGAACAGCGAGCCCTGCAGCCGCTTCTGGAACAGCGTCAGCTCGGCGATCGAGATCGGCAGCGCGCTGGTGTCGGCGATGTTCCCGAGGCCGGTCACGACGCACGTGCCCGCCTTACGGATCGCGGAAAACGCCTGCCCCACGTGCTCGGGCTTGGTCACGCCGATGGTCACGATCGCCGAGTCGGCACCTTGCCCGTTGGTGAAGCCCTTGGCCAGCTCGGTGGCCTCCTCCATCGTCTCCACGGCATGGGTGGCGCCGAGTTCCATCGCCTTTTCGCGCTTGAACGGCAAGGGGTCGACGGCGATCACGTTGGTCGCGCCGGCGTGTGCCGCACCCTGCACGGCGTTGATCCCGATGCCGCCGACGCCCATGACGATCACCGTGTCACCGGGCTGCACGTCGGCGGAGTTGACAGCCGATCCCCAGCCGGTGCCGACGCCGCAACCGACCAGGCAGGCCTTGTCCAGCGGCAGGTCCTTGCTGATCTTGACGGTGGAGTCGGTGGCGACCGTCGTGTACTCGGAGAACGTCGAGATTCCGCACATCTGTCCGACTGGTGCGCCGTCCAGGCTCATCCGGAAGCTGGTCGGGTCGTCCCAGCGGGCGCCGCCGAGCAGGCCGGCGCCGAGGTCACAGAGGTTCTGCATGCCCGAGGCGCACCACCGGCAACGACCGCAGCCGGGCAGGAAGGAGAACACGACGTGGTCGCCCACCTCGAACCCACGGGTGTTCGGTCCCACCTGCTCGACCACCCCGGATCCCTCGTGACCGCCGCAGAA
This sequence comes from Geodermatophilaceae bacterium, assembly GCA_013695685.1. GTDB lineage: Bacteria > Actinomycetota > Actinomycetes > Mycobacteriales > Geodermatophilaceae > JACCTY01. Next base: position 14,981 of record JACCZY010000079.1, read on the forward strand.
CGGGTACACGCCGACCGGGATGTCCCCGGTGGCGATGTGGTCGTCGGAGTGACACAGGCCGGACGCGGCCATCTTGACCATCACCTCGCCGTGGCGAGGCTCCTCGAGATCGAGGTCGACTACTTCGTACTCGCCAGGGGCGGATCGGATGACGGCACCACGGGTTTTCATCGGAAGTCCTCCACGTCAGTCTGCTTGGTGGATGCGCTTGCATGCACGACCTTGACCGTATTGGCCGCCGGTGGGTCAGTCCATAGCCGCCGGCTCGGGCGGACCAATGATCGTGAGGCTGGATTGAGCGGAAACCGTTCAATCCAGCCTCACGATCATGGTCGGCACACGGTAGACACGTCACCATGGCTGCACGCGAGGACTTCCTGGCCGCACGCGACTTCCTGCTCTCGGTCCGCGAGGATTACGAGCGTGCAGTAGCGGAGTTCCGCTGGCCTGTCCTGACCGAGTTCAACTGGGCGCTGGACCACTTCGACCACCTCGAACCCGACGCGCTCGCGCTGTGGATCGTCCATGAGGACGGCAGCGAGGAGAAGCTGACGTTCGGAGACCTGCAAGCCAGGTCCAACCAGCTCGCCAACCACCTCAGATCGCTGGGCGTACGCCGGGGCGACCGGTTGCTGCTCATGCTCGGCAACGTCACGCCGCTGTGGGTCACGATGCTGGCCGCCACGAAGATCGGCGCAGTGATCATCCCGACCAGCACCCTGCTCGGCGCCGGGGAACTTGCCGACCGGCTCGAGCGCGGCCAGGTGCGGGTGGTTGTCACCGCAGCCGCCCTGGCTGGGCGCTTCGTCGGGCTGGCCGGCGCGGAGATCCGGATCAGCGTCGACAACCCGGTCGCGACCTGGGCGTCGTACGCGGACGCATCCGATCAGCCGGTGGAGTACGAACCGGACCAGTTCACTCAGGCCGGGGAACCCCTCTTTCTGTATTTCACCTCCGGTACGACGTCCCAACCCAAGCTCGTCGAGCACACGCACGTCTCCTATCCGGTCGGCCACCTGTCGACGATGTTCTGGATTGGCGTACGCCCGGGCGACATCCACCTCAACATCAGCTCTCCCGGGTGGGGCAAGCACGCCTGGAGCAACCTGTTCGGCCCCTGGAACGCCGGCGCGACCGTCTTCGTCGTCAACCAGGCCCGCTTCGACGCGCCGGCGCTGCTCCGCGAGATGCGGCGGTGCGAGGTCACGACGTTCTGCGCCCCGCCAACGGTGTGGCGTTTGCTCGTGCAGCACGATCTGGCGTCGTACGACCTGTCGTTGCGCGAGGTGATCGGCGCCGGCGAGCCACTGAACGCCGAGATCATCGACCAGGTGCGCACCGCCTGGGGCTTGACGATCCGGGACGGCTTCGGGCAGACCGAGACGACGGCGATGTGCGGCAACTCCCCCGGCCAGCCGGTCAAGGACGGATCGATGGGCCGCCCGCTGCCCGGGTACTCGATCGTCCTGCTCGATCCGGACGGCAACCCCGCCGACGAGGGCGAGATCTGCCTCGATCTGTCCGATCGGCCGCTGGGACTGATGGTCGGCTACCGCGATGACGAGTCCCGTACGGCGGATGCGACGGCCGGCGGCTACTACCACACCGGCGACGTGGCCCGGCGCGACAGCGAGGGCTACATCACCTACGTCGGGCGCACCGACGACGTCTTCAAGGCCTCGGACTACCGGATCAGCCCCTTCGAGTTGGAGAGCGTGCTGATCGAGCATCCCGCCGTCGCTGAGGCGGCCATCGTCCCGTCGCCGGACCCGATCCGGCTCGCTGTGCCCAAGGCGTACGTCGTACTGGCCAGCGGTCACGAGCCGACGGCCGAGACGGCGGCGGCGATCCTGACCTACTGCCGGGGGCGGCTGGCGCCGTTCAAGCGGATCCGGCGGATCGAGTTCGCCGAGCTGCCGAAGACCATCAGCGGCAAGATCCGGCGGGTGGAGCTGCGTACGTCGGAGCACGATCGGGCCGGCGAAGCACGCAAACCGCAGGAGTTCTGGGAGGAGGACCTCGAGCCACGCTGAAAACCCGTCATCGGATGTGGATTCGGTCAGTTCTGGGCCCAAGCCGCATCCAATGTCGCTGAATCGGCGCGGATGGTGCAACCGGGCCCGCAAGCTTTCAGCGGCCCGGGCCAGCCACCCTGCTCGAGCAGCCCGCCGACCTGGACGGCAACCATGCATCGGTGTGTGATGACCGAGCGCCAGCCGTATCGCAGCGTCGCTTCCTGGCGCTGGAGGACCTCGTTGTCACGGATGTCGTCGAGCTCCCGCTCGTCCTCCGGATGCGCCGCCCGCCCGTCCAACTCCACGACCAACCGCCACCGGCGGTACCGGACATCCCGGTAGCGACGCCGGCCGCGTCGACCCTCCGCCCGGTTGCGGGTACCACGGGGAAGCCCATGCGCACGCTCGACATCTCGCACGTAACACCGCTCGAGCGGGGTGGTAACGCCGTCACGGACATCAGAGAGCAGGTCCATGACCAGCGCGCGTCGTCGCAGCCGGTTGCGTGCGCGCGCAGCTGCGGAGAGCCGCCGCGGTGTGGTGAGGCGCTGCTGGCAGGCACGCAAGACGAGATCGATGACGTGCCTGTCCTTCCTCGACACGTCGATCTGATCCAGGACGGTGTCCTCGACTGTGGTCCGCGGAGGCGTCTTGGCCGGATGGCGCTTGGCTGACAGCGCGCGTGACTGGCGAACGTGGACGCCAGGACGGCTCGGGTGATGACGACGACCGTGTGGCACGCAGACATCGATCTGCTGGGGGAGGTCCGGCCGCAGGCCGCACAGCCACTCAGCTGTGTCATGGCTGGCCACGGCGTCCGGGCCGGCGTACAGCAGTCCCGCCCACACCCGAGCCGGGTCGGGAAGGGGGCCGGTGAAGGTGGCGTAGACCCCCGGATGGACGCGCCGCCAACGCCGGCCACGCATGTGCGAGCGAACAACTGCTCGGCTGATCCCCATGTCACGCAGCTGTGCCCGCGAGACGACGCCGTCCTGACCCTGCGCCAGGGCACGCAGTTCCCGTTCCTGACCGGTGGTGAATGGCACAGTCCCAGAGTGAGCCGGGCAACCGCGGCTGACGACAGTCCCGGCCAACCTGTGGATACGCGCCGATATCCCCCGAATAGAACACGATCGGATGCGATTCCGGTCAGTTCTCGACCGAAGCCGCATCCGATCATGGAGTTCTGCGGCGCCAGCATCGGCTCAAGCGCCGGCGAGGGTACAGGCACCGGACGGAGCCGGGCTCAGGCCTCGAACTTGTAACCGAGTCCGCGGACGGTCACCAGGTGCTTCGGCTGGGCCGGATCGGGCTCCAGTTTGGCCCGCAGCCGCTTCACGTGGACGTCGAGAGTCTTCGTGTCGCCCACGTAATCCGCCCCCCAGACCCGGTCGATCAGCTGCCCGCGGGTGAGCACCCGCCCGGCGTTACGCAGCAGCAACTCCAGCAGGTCGAACTCCTTGAGCGGCATCGCGGTGACCTTGCCGGCCACGGTCACCACATGCCGGTCCGGATCCATCCGGACCGGACCCACCTCCAGGGTCGGTACGTCGACGTCTTCGGAATCGTTATGCCGTCGCAGCACGGCTCGGATCCGGGCGACGAGCTCCCGGGCGGAGTACGGCTTCGTGACGTAGTCATCGGCGCCGAGTTCCAGCCCCACCACCTTGTCGATCTCGGAATCCTTGGCGGTCAGCATGATGATCGGGACCGGCGACCGCTGCCGCAGCGCTCGGCATACCTCGGTGCCCGGTAGGCCGGGCAGCATCAGATCGAGCAGCACGACGTCGGCGCCGGCTCGATCGAACTCGTCGAGCGCTTCCGGACCGGTGGCAGCCAGTCCCACTTCGAAGCCCTCCCGGCGCAGCATGTACGACAGTGCGTCGGAGAAGGACTCCTCGTCCTCGACGACGAGGACTCTGGTCATGAACGCGCCTCCTGGGTCTGACGGGGTGCGAGCGCCGGGTCGGGCGCAAGTGGGATACGCAGGGTGAACGTCGAACCCGTACCGAGCTGGCTGCTGATCCGTACGCCGCCGCCGTGGTTGGTGGCGATGTGCTTGACGATGGCCAAGCCGAGGCCGTTGCCCCCGGTGGCGGTGGCCCGGGCCGGGTCGACCCGGTAGAAGCGCTCGAAGATGCGGTCCTGATCCCCGGGCGGGATGCCCTCGCCCTGGTCGGTCACCGCGATCTCAGCGAAGCCGGACTGGCTGCGTGCGGCCACGGTGACCGTCGTGCCAGGCGCGCTGTAGGCGACCGCATTCGACAGCAGGTTCGTCAGCGCTGTGACCAACTGCCCTTCCGCGCCCAGCACGTGCTCCTCGGCGTCCCCGCTCACCGACAAGCGGATCGCCTTCGCGTCGGCGGCCAATCTGGCCCGGTCGACAGCCTCGGCAATGACGACCCGCACGGACACGAGAGCCCGTTCGGGGAGAGGATCACCGCCCTGCAGGCGGGACAGGTCGATCAGCTCCCGGACAAGCCGGTTCAGGCGCTGCGCCTCGTGCACCGCCCGGGTCGAGAACCGCCGGATCGCCTCGGGGTCGTTGGACGCGTCCTGCATCGCCTCGGCGAGCAGCGACAGGGCACCCACCGGGGTCTTGAGCTCGTGACTGACGTTGGCCATGAAGTCCCGGCGTACGTCCTCGATCCTCCTCGCTTCGGTGACGTCCAGGACCAGCAGGGCGACAGTTCCACCGTCGTCCAGCCGCATGGCCTGGACGCTGACCGTGCGCGGGCCGGCGCCGATGAGTTCGGCCGTCAGCCGGACGTCCTCATGACGTTGACCGGTACGCCGAACTGTCGCGGCGAGCCGGAGCAGATGCGGCACCGCCAGCTCGCGACCCCTCACGACGCCCAGTCCGCGCGCAGCGGCGTTCGCCAGGACCACCTCGTCGCCGGCATCCACGACGACCGCGCCGGGCTCCATCAGATCGACCACCCGACGGGCGACGTCGAAGCTGTCCTCGGGCTCCGTGGCTTGCGCCGCCGCACGTCGGCGCGCCGCGATCAGGGCGAGGGTCAGGACGATGCCCGCCACGAAACCTGCCAGCGCGATCAAGGCCTCCACCCGACGATCGTAGGTCCGCCGCGGACAGTCCTGGTCGAAGGCGGCTGGCGACGCGGGGGGCGGGGGCAGAGTTCACCCGCCAGACCCGCTCCGTTCGCCTACCGACCCTGGTTCTTCACAGCTTCGATCGCCGCGGCGGCCGCCGCCGGGTCCAGGTAGCGCCCACCCGGCGTCAGCGGACGCAGCTGCTCGTCCAGATCGTAGAGCAGCGGGATGCCGGTCGGGATGTTCAGCGCCACGACCTCCTGCTCGCCCATCCCGTCCAGGTGCTTCACCAGCGCCCGGAGGCTGTTGCCGTGTGCGACGACGAGCACGTTGTGCCCAACCAGCAGGTCGGGCACGATCGCGTCGTACCAGTACGGCAGCATCCGTACGACGACGTCCTTGAGGCACTCGGTTTCTGGCCGTAGTTCAGGCGGCAGCTTCGCGTAGCGTGGGTCGTCGTACTGGCTCCACCTGTCCCCGCGCGGCAGCGGTGGCGGCGGCGTGTCGTACGAGCGACGCCAGAGCATGAACTGCTGCTCGCCGTACTCGGCCAGCGTCGCCGCCTTGTCCTTGCCCTGCAGAGCACCGTAATGGCGCTCGTTCAACCGCCAGCTCCGGCGTACCGGGATCCACGACCGCTCGGCGACGTCCAGCGTTGCCGTGGCGGTCTCGATCGCCCGACGCAGCACCGAGGTATGAAGCACGTCGGGGAGCAGTCCGTGCTCCCCGAGCAACTCCCCGCCACGCCCCGCCTCCCGGTCGCCGAGGTCGGTCAACCCGACGTCCACCCAGCCGGTGAAGAGGTTCTTGTCGTTCCAGTCGCTCTGCCCGTGCCGGAGTAAGACCAGATTGCCAACCATGACCGCCATCCTGCCCGACCCCAGGGACCGGGCTGGGGCCGGCTCAGGCGGGCTGCGTCAGACCGACGGGTAGCGGGTGTCCGTGCCGGTGTAGCGGGTCTCTGTGCCGGTGTTGCTTCCAGAGTCCGACGCGAGCCGCACGTTCTCAGTGGCTCGCTGGGAGTCGGACTTGACGCTCTCCGCGGCCGAGCGACCTTCGTTCTTGACGTTCTCAGCGGCCTCGCTGGCCGTGTCGGACACCGCTTGGGCCGCCTGCTGGGCCGGCTCCTGCATGTTGTCCTTGATCTCCCCGGCGATCTGGCCGAGATTCTCCGTCAACGGCTGGCTGTGCTCGCGGGCGGCGTCAACCAGTTGACCGGCCGCCTGCTGCTCGCGCTGGCTCGCCGGTATGAGGGCAGAGACGAGCCAGCCGGCACCGAAGGCCATCAGCCCCGCAGCCAGGGGATTACCCTGCGCCCGCTGTTTCGCCGACCCGGCGAGGTCGGACGTGCTGTCGGCGACCCCGGAGGCAGCTGAGGACAGGGTGGACTGGCTGGAGTGGGACGCATCCGAGGCGCTGCCCATGACTTTCTCCTTCGCGTTGGTCAAAGCGTTCTTCGCTCGTCCCACCCGGCGGTCCATGATCCGTGCGGGGCTGACTTTCTCGGTGAGAGCGTCTGCGTCGTACGTCAGTTCTTGTCGGGTCTGCTCTATCTCGCGCCTCAGTTGTTCAGCGTCCGTGCCCACTGGGCATCCTCCTTGAGAGTGTCGATCGTCTGCTCGGGCTTGGGGTTGACCTGCTTGAGCTTCTTGCGGCCCGCGCTGCCCAGGACCGCCGCGGCGATCGCCCAGAGGACCGTCACGATGAGAGCCGCCCAGGCGAGATTCATGACGTTCCCGAGGGCCCACATCACTGTCAAGGAGATGAACACCAGAGCCATGTGGCCGGCCACACCGGCACCGGCGAGCATCCCTGCCGCCTTGCCAGCCTTGGTCGCCTCTTCCTTCATCTCAAGCTTTGCCAGCTCGAGTTCTTGGCGCATCAGCTTGGTCAGATCACCTGCGAGCTCGCCCAGGAGGTCTCCCACCGACCGGCTCTCGACATCAGGTCGCAGCGGTTCTGGTTGTGCGCTACTCACGGGCGGTATCCCCCCTGTGCGTCGTCCTGCCCACCGTCGGTGCGCTGGGGGTAGACCGGCGGCGGGTACGACTGGTCAGTGACCGGAGGGCCGTAGGGGTCGGGGGTGCCGTAGGGCTGCGAGGTGCCGTAGGGCTCCGGGGTGCCGTAGGGCTCCGGGGTGCCGTAGGGGTCAGCGCCGTAGCCCGCCGAGGCCGGCGGCACCGCCTCGTACTCCGGGTACGCCGGCGCTCCGGCGGCGGGCACACCACCACCCGGCGGGACGCCGAAATCGGTTGTGGCGGGGTACGGAGCGGCCATCCCTTCGGAGTTGCTGGCAGCCGCACCGCGGGTAAGCCGACCGGCGAGCAGGCCGGCAGCGGCGGCACCCAGCAGGAACGCTCCAGGACGGCGGCGCGCGAAGTCCGTGGCCTGGTGCACCAGATCTCCCGGCTGCTTATCCTCAAGGAATCCGGCGGCCCGGCGACCGCGGTCGGCCAGCTGCCGCGCCGCGTCTGTAGCCAGGCCCGACTGACCCCCGTTGTTGGCCATCTGGTCGAGCTCGTCACTCAGCGACCGAAGGGTCTCGGTCAGCCGGTCGCGCTGTGTGGTCGCCTGCTCGTCGACCTGGCTCTTGAACTGCCTGCCCAGGTCGCTCACCTGAGCCTTGGCTTCGGAGACCACCTCCCGGGCCTGCTCCTGAGCGGTCCCTGCCACCTGTCCGGCGGCCCCGCCTGCGTTCTGGGCGACGTTCGATGCCTCGTCCTTGGCGACGTCAGTCGTGCCCGGACCGGCGCTGTACCCTGCGCTCATGTTCACTCCCTAGCTCTTGGCTTCTGGTTGAGGGCTGCCCGTTCGGGAGGGGCCTGAAACAACGGATCTGCGAAGGCGGCGAACGCCTGCAGGTTGGCCAACGACTCACCGCGCTTGGCACGCCACTCCCACTCGCGCCGGATCGAGGAGCCGAAGCCGATCTCCAGCATCGTGTTGAAGTGCTCGTCCGCGTAGCTCAGGACGGCCCCCAGTAACCGGTCCAGTTCGTCAGCATCCACAGTGGACAGTGGCAGCCGTCCGGTGAGGTACACGTCGCCGACCTTGTCGATGCTGAAGGCGACGCCGAACAGTTTCGCGTTGAGTTGCAGCAGGTACTCCCACAGCTGCTCGCGGTTCTCATCCGGCTGTCGGCAGACAAAGGCGGAAACCTGCAACGAGTGCTCGCCGACGACGAGCCAGCAGTTCGTCTGCAGCTTCTTCTCCCCCGGCAGTGTCACGAGGTACCGCCCCGGGCCGGGCGACTGGTAATCCAGTTCGCCCGCGTCGAGGACCGCCCGGATGATGGAGTCGGGTGACGGCGACGCCGGACTCACCGCGCCAACGGTACAGCGTACGACGGCACGCCCATCGCCTCGGTGTAGGCGGCCATCAACTTCGCTGCGGTCCGGTCCCAGGAGAATCCCGCCGCTTGGGCGACACCAGCTGCCGCCAGTGCTGTCGCGAAAGGTCGGTCCAGGACGATCCGGCGTACCGCGGCTGCGTAATCGGACGGATCGTGCCCCGCTACGAGAACGCCGGACTTCCCGTCGGCGACCGCGGTGGTCAGCCCGCCCACCGCTGCCGCGACGACGGGTGTGCCGCAGGCCTGCGACTCCAGCGCGACCAGGCCGAAGGACTCGTTGTAGCTCGGCACGACGGTGACGTCGGCGGCCCGGTAGAAGTCCGCGAGCCGGTCCGGCGAGACCGGCTGCTCGAAGCGCACCTGCCCGGCGATGTGCAGGCTGGTGGCCAGGTCCTGCAGAGACTGCGGCTCCTCGAGGCCGGTTCCGCTCGGCGCGCCGACGACGATGACCCGCAGCCGGCCGGCCAGGTCCGGGTCGTCCTCGACCAGCCGTGCGGCAGCGCGAAGCAGGATGTCCGGCGCCTTGAGCGGTTGGATCCGGCCCACGAAGAGCAGGACGACGGCGTCGGCCGGCACCCCAACGGCGGCGCGCGCCGCTGACTGGTCGCCCGGGCGGAACCGCTGCAAGTCCACGCCGGGTGGGATCGTGTGGACCCGGCGGGGGTCGGCGGCGTACAGGGTGACGAGGTCGCCGGCCTCCTGATCGGTGGAGGCGATCAGCCGATCCGCCTCGGCAACCACCTGCTCCTCACCGATCACGCGGGCGCGAGGCTCAGGAACGTCCCCGTCGGCGAGCAGGGTGTTCTTCACCTTGGCCAGGGTGTGCGCGCTGTGGATCAGCGGCACGCCCCAGCGGTCACGGGCGAGCCAGCCGACCTGGCCGGACAGCCAGTAATGGGAGTGGATCAGGTCGTAGTAACCCGGCTCGCGCATGGCTTCGGCCCGCAAGACCCCGCTCGTGAAAGCGCACAGCTGAGCCGGCAGATCGTTCTTGCCCAGCCCCTCGTAGGGGCCGGCGATCACGTGATGAACCGTGACGCCCGGCGCCATCTCGACCACCGGCGGAAGCTCGCTGGACGTGGCCCTCGTGAAGATCTCGACGTCGATGCCCTGCTCGGCGAGCCGCCGCGAGACCTCGACGATGTAGACGTTCATACCGCCGGCGTCCCCCGCGCCCGGCTGGTCCAGCGGGCTGGTGTGCACCGACAACGTCGCCACCCGTCGCGGCACGCGGGGCGGCCTGGGCGTCCCGTTGAGTCCCGCCACGCCCGCACCACCCTCCGTCGCACCGTTCGGGCAGGATCACCCTCATGAGCGCCAACCCTGCCGCACCCGTTCCTGATTCCCCGCTCCCCGTAGCCGTGGTCACGGGTGGGAGCAGCGGGATCGGCGCGGCGACGGCGCGGCGGCTGGCCACGGCCGGCTTCCACGTCGTCCTCGGCGCCCGGCGTACCGACCGGATCGAGCAGCTGGCGACCCACATCGGCGGCTCCGCTTACCCCCTCGACGTCACCGATCAGGGGTCGGTGGACGCGTTCTGCTCCGCCGTACCGGTGGCACAGGTCCTGGTCAACAACGCCGGCGGCGCGGTGGGGATGGACCCGGTCGCGACTGCCGACGCCGGTGACTGGGCCGGGATGTACGACGTGAACGTGCTCGGGGTGCTGCGGATGACCCAGGCGCTGCTTCCCGCGCTGATCGCGAGCGGGCGTGGTGACGTGGTCATGGTGGGCTCGACCGCCGGCCTGGTCAACTACGAGGGCGGCGGCGGATACACCGCCGCGAAACACGGCACCCATGCGCTGGCGGAGACGTTGCGGTTGGAACTGTGCGGTCAGCCGGTCCGCGTCATGGTCGTCGCGCCGGGGATGGTCAGGACCGAGGAGTTCTCACTGACCCGCTTCGGCGGAGACAGCGACAGGGCCGACGCGGTGTACGCCGGCGTACGGGAACCCCTCGTCGCCGAGGACATCGCCGACTGCATCGGGTGGATGGTGACCAGGCCACACCACGTCAACGTGGACTTGCTCGTCGTCCGGCCTCTCGCCCAGGCCGCCCAGCACAAGGTCCACCGCGACGCCTGAGAACCCACTTTGCCTGTCCGGTGGCCGCCGGCGAGGCCGATATGTCCGGTTCGCGGGGCCACCCAACAGGCAAAGTCGCCTTGCGCTAGGTGAACGCGGCGAGGCCGGTGATCGCCTGACCCAGCACCAACGTGTGCACCTCCGACGTTCCCTCGTAGGTGAGCACCGACTCCAGGTTGTTCATATGCCGGATCACCGGGTACTCCAGCGTCACCCCGCTCGCACCGAGCACCGTCCGCGCTTCGCGACAGATCTTCAGCGCCTCCCGGCAGTTGTTCAGCTTGCCGATGCTCACCTGCTCCGCCGTCAGGCCGACGGAGTCCTTGCGGCGCCCCAGATGCATCGCCAGCAAGATGCCCTTGTGCAGCTCCACCGCCATGTTCACGAGCTTCGCCTGGGTGAGCTGGAACCCGCCGATCGGCCGGTCGAACTGCACCCGCGTCTTGGCGTACTCCACCGCGCACTCGTACGACGACCGGGCAGCGCCCATCGACCCGAAGATGATGCCGAAGCGCGCCTCGGTGAGGCACCCGAGCGGCCCGCCGATCCCCCGCGCCTCGGGCAGCATCGCGTCGGCCGGCAGCCGCACGTCGTCGAGCATCAACTCACTGGTGACCGAGGCCCGCAGGGACATCTTGCGGGTGATGTCCCGGGCGGTGAAGCCCTCCGTGCCGGCCGGGACGAGGAAGCCGCGGACGCCCTCCTCGGCGCGAGCCCACACGACCGCAACATCGGCGATGGAGCCGTTCGTGATCCACATCTTCGAGCCGTTGAGAACCCAGTCGTCTCCATCGCGCCTGGCAGTGGCGCGCATCCCGGCCGGGTTCGAGCCGAAGTCGGGCTCGGTCAGGCCGAAGCAGCCGATCGCCCGCCCGGCCGCCATCTCCGGCAGCCAGTGCCCCTTCTGCTCCTCGCTGCCGTACTCCCAGATCGCGAACATCGCGAGCGACCCCTGCACGGAGACCATGCTGCGCAGTCCCGAGTCGACCGCCTCCAGCTCCAGGCAGGCCAGCCCGTACGCCGTCGCGCTCGTGCCGGCGCAGCCGTAGCCGTGCAGGTGCATGCCGAGCAGGCCGAGCTCCCCGAGCTCCGGGGCAAGCTCACGCGGGATGTGACCTTCCTCGAACCACTCGGCGATGTGCGGAGCCACCCGCTTCTCGCCGAACGCGCGCACCGTGTCGCGGATCATCCGCTCGTCCTCGGTAAGCAACTCGTCCAGGCCGAGCAGGTCACTCGGGTCTGCGGCAGCGGACATGCTGGGTCTCCTAGAGGGTGCAGTTGACGAGCTTGGGCTCAGGACGGAGTTCTACACCGAACTGCGATCGGGCGCCGTCGCGGATGCATCGCGCCAGGCTCACGAGGTCCGCGGTGCGGGCTCCGCCCCGGTTAATCAGGGCAAGCGTGTGCTTGCCCGACACGCGAGCGGGCCCGTCGCCGTAGCCCTTGCCGAAGCCGGAGCGCTCGATCAACCAGGCTGCGGACAGCTTCGTCCCCGCGGCGTCCGGCCAGGACGGGTACGACGTTCCCGGCTCCAGCTGTCGCTCGAACGCCGCCAGCTCGGCCCCGTCGAGGATCGGGTTGGTGAAGAACGAGCCGGCGCTCCAGGTGTCGTGGTCGTCCAGGTCGAGCACCATGCCCTTGCCCCTGCGCAGTTCCAGGACAGCGTCCCGAACGTCGGCGAGCGGTGCCTGCTCACCGGTTCGCACATCCAGCCGGCGGGCGAGTTCGGCGTACGCGATCGGGCGACTGAGGCTCGACGCCGGCAGCCGGAATACCACCTCGAGGACGACGTACCGGTCCGAGTGCTTGAAGCGACTGGTGCGGTAACCGAACCGACAATCCACAGTGGACAGTACGGCGATGCGGTCGGCCTCACGATCCCAGACGGTGACGTCGGTGAGGGTCTGTGCGACGTCCTGACCGTATGCGCCGACGTTCTGCACCGGCGTGGCCCCGGTCAGCCCGGGGACTCCGGAAAGGCACTCGATGCCGGCCCAGCCTTCGGAAACCGCCCGGGCGACGAGGGCGTCCCAGTCGGCGCCGGCGGCGACCCGGAGCAGCACGTCGTCACCGTCGCGGCGTATGTCGACGCCCTCGGTTCGGATCAGCACGGTGACGCCCGGCCAGCCCTCGTCGGCGACAACGAGGTTGCTGCCGCCCCCGACGAGGAGCACCGGCTCACCGGCCGCGTCCGCCCCGCGTACGGCGGCTACGAGCTCCGGTGCTGTGTCGGCGCGGACCAGCCGCCCGACGGGGCCGCCGAGGCGCAGCGTCGTCAGCTCAGCGAGCGTCAGGACGGCGAGCTCGGGCACACCGCCCACCGTAGGTCACGGCCGATTTCGACACACCTCACGACTTTTTCTTGGCTTTCGCCGGTACGACGTCCGGGATCGTGCGCTGGCTGTCCTTGGGTGGCCGCACGTACCCGTCGTCGCGGATCTCCGGCCGGGGCGGCAACGTCACCGGCTCCGGGGTCAGGTCCTCGTAGGGCACGACGGTGAGCAGGTGGCGCATCACGTTGAGCCGAGCCCGCTTCTTCACGTCCGCCTCGACGACGTACCAGGGCGACTCGTCAATGTCGGTGGCGGCGAACATCGCGTCCTTGGCCTTGGAGTAGTCCTGCCAGCGGTTGCGGGACTCGATGTCCATCGGGGACAGCTTCCAGCGCTTGGTCGGATCGCCGAGGCGGCCCTGGAAGCGGCGTTCCTGCTCGGCGTCACTGACCGAGAACCAGTACTTGACGATCTGGATACCGCTGCGGACCAGCATCCGTTCGAACTCCGGAGCCGAGCGCAGGAACTCCTGGTACTCCTCCTCGGTGCAGAAGCCCATGACGTGCTCGACGCCGGCGCGGTTGTACCAGGACCTGTCGAAGAGCACCATCTCCCCCGCGGCCGGCAGGTGCGCCACGTAACGCTGGAAGTACCACTGCGTCTTCTCCCGCTCGGTGGGCGTCCCCAGCGCGACCACCCGGGCGTGCCGCGGATTCAGGCTCTCGGTGATGCGCTGGATCGCGCCGCCCTTGCCGGCGGCGTCCCGGCCCTCGAAGATGACGACGATCCGCAGACCCTTCTCGCGGATCCACTCCTGCTGCTTGACGAGTTCGACCCCGAGCCGGGCGAGTTCGGTCTCGTAGTACTTTTTGTCCACCTTGGCTGTCGCCTTGGGAGCTTCCTCGACAGAGCGATTCGCGTTGTCCGTCGTCGTGGCCATCCATGCCTCCGCTTCGAGTGTCCTGCTCGTTCTACCGGCTCGCGCCCCCCGGCGCACCCCGGCTCGTACGCTGTGGCCCGTGGCGAGGCGGGTACCGCGGCTGGCGGCCGGACGGGCACGCGTCCTCGGTCTGCCGACGCGAGGGACGACCAACCCGAACCGGCTCCGCCGGGTCGATCGCTGGATCGTGGGGACGCAGTCGGCACGGCTACGCGACGCCGTACGCCCGCTTGTGGTCGATCTCGGATACGGCCAGCGGCCGGTCACCACCGTCGAACTCGCGCAACGGCTCGCCGCCGTACGCGCCGACATCGAGGTGCTGGGCCTGGAGATCGACGCCGACCGGGTGGTGGCCGCCCAGCCGTACGCCGACCCACCCCAGCTGCGCTTCGACGCCGGCGGATTCGAGCTGGCCGGTCAGCGGCCGGTGCTCGTGCGTGCCCTCAATGTGCTGAGGCAGTACGACGAGGCCGCCGCCACCGAGGCGTGGACGACGATGACGGCCAGGCTGGCACCTGGAGGGCTGCTGATCGAGGGCACCAGCGACGAACTCGGCCGCAAGGCGTGCTGGGTGGCAGTCGACGCAGGCGGGCCGCTCACCCTCACCCTCGCGGCGCGGGCCGGTTCTCTCAACCGGCCGAGCGAACTCGCCGAGCGGCTGCCCAAGTGCCTGATTCACCGCAACGTGCCAGGCGAACGGGTGCACGCGTTCCTCACGGCCTTCGACGCGGCGTGGGACGCCAGGGCGCCGTACAGCGCGTTCGGGCCCCGGCAGCGCTGGGCAGCAGCCGTCGAGAACCTACTGGATCAGGGCTGGCCGGTCGTCGGGCGCAGTGCCCGGTGGCGGCTGGGCGAGATCAGCGTGCGCTGGGAAGCCGTCTCATGAGCGCAGCGCCGTGACGCCCCAGACCCGCGCGGCGATCGAGCGCTGGTTGGTACGCCGGGGCGCGCCGCATGTCATCGTCGATTACAGCGCCACCCGCGACGTGCTGAACCGGGCGGCCCCGCTGCTCACGTTGATCTTCCTCGCGGAGCTGACCAGCGGCCCCAGCCTGCGCTTCAGCTGGTGGCAGAACGCGTTGGCCTTCCTCGGTGCGGTGGCCATCGCCCTCACCGGCGTCGCGGTGGTGAACCGGATGCGGGGCCGGCGCAGCCTGCAGATCCCGGACCGCTTCGGCGGACTCGAGATCGCCGCATTCCTCGTCGTACCACCGATCATCCCGCTCGTCATCGGCGGGCAGGTCGCGCAGGCGGTCACCCTCCTCGCCGTCAACGTGGCGATCCTGGTGCTGGTCTACTTCGTGACCTCCTACGCGGTCCTGCCGATGGCGCTGTGGTCGCTGCGGGTCATCGCCGCGCAGATGCGCAATGTGGCGGTCGTCGTCGGCCGGACGATGCCCACGCTGCTGTTGTTCAGCATCTTCATGTTCCTCAACGCCGAGATGTGGAAGGTATCCGCGGAGATCCCGACCCCGTTCTTCCTCGGTGTGGTGGCGCTGTTCGTAGCGCTCGGCAGTGGCTTTCTGGTCCTGCGGCTGCCGCACGACATCGTGGCCCTGGCACGGTTCGCCTCGTGGGCGGAGGTGCGAGCCGACTGCGCCGGTACGCCGGCGTTGGCCGCCGTACCGACCGACGACGTGCAGCTGACCGAGCCGGCGCCGCTGCGGCGTACCGAGCGGTTCAACGTCGCGCTGATGCTCTTCGTCAGCCAGGGCCTGCAGGCGCTGCTGGTGAGCCTCATCGTCACGGGTTTCTATGTCCTGTTGGGGCTGCTCACCGTCGGAGCGCCGACGTTCGCGCAGTGGGTGGGAAGGGACGCGGTGCCGCTGGGGCCGACCCTGGCCGCATTCGGCGGCGACATCTTCGTGACCCGCGAGTTGCTGGTCACGGCCGCGTTCATCGGCACGGTGGGCGGCCTGCAGTTTCTGGTCACCGCGCTCACGGACTCGACCTACCGGGCCGAGTTCTTCGGCGTGGTCGAGAGGGAACTGCGCGAGATCTTCGCCGTACGGAAGGTGTACCTCGCCGGGCTGGCTAGCCCGCCGCCCGCCGGAACGCCTGGAATGCCTGGAATGCCTGCTGCCCGAACAACGCGAACCGCACCTCGGACACCGTCCCCCGCGGGGCCGTCCGAACGGTAGTGATCACGTGGGTCACTGCAGCCGGACCCGCAGCCGGCGGTTGGCCTTGCCCTTGTTCTCCACTTTCACGACCTCGATGTCGCCGATCTGGCGCGTCGAGGCGACGTGGGTTCCCCCGTCGGCCTGGACGTCGAGCCCGACGATGTCCACGATCCGCACCACCTCGAGGTCGGGTGGCAGCAGGTTCGTCGCCGTCCTGATGATGTCGGGGATCGCGAAGGCCTCCTCCCGCGGAAGGTTCTCCACCCGGATCGCCCGGTCGGCGGCCACCTCGGCCGCACACGCCGCGGCGATCCGGTCCTTGAAGTCACTCGGGATGTCGGGCAGGTCGAAGTCCATCCGGGCGGTCAGCGGCTCCATGTTGCCGCCAGTGACCAAGGCGCCGAAGTCCCGGAACACGACTCCGGCCAGCAGGTGCAGACCCGAGTGCGTACGCATCAATGCCGTCCGCCGGTCGTCCTCGATCGCCCCCCGCACCGCGGTCCCCGCCGGCGGCACCGGGTCGCCGTCAGCGGGAATCAGCCGCGGGTCGTCACCCCGTCGTACGCCGAGGATCCGGGTCTGCACACCGCCCCAGAGCAGTACACCGTGGTCCGGCGGCTGCCCGCCGCCGCCCGGATAGAACGCCGACCGATCCAGGACGATGCCCTCGTCGGGGTCTGCGGCAAGCACTGTGGCGTCCCACTCGCGCAGTGTCGCGTCGGCGAGATCCAGCCGCTCGGTCCGCCCGTAATCGTGCATCCCCGGAGCCTAGCCAGCGGCTCATCGGGTCAGTCCCCGTTGTTGCCCTTGCCGAAGCCGACGACCTTGGAGTCGGTGATCGCGTGCAGCCTCTCGTCCCGGTCACCGCCCGTGTAGTAGACGCGGGCACTGACCCCCAGCTCGGGCAGCCGGGAGCTCACCAGCGCCCGCCCCTCGTCGAAGACCAGTTCCGGATTGCAGACCGAATTCACGATGGTCAGCTCCGCCGGAATGTCGCGTGAGCCGAAGTCGACTGTGTAGTCCGGCGGGATGGAGAAGCTGGTGACACCCACCGGAGAGCTGTTGTCGCTGAAGCCTTTGAACCAGGTGACGGTGACCTGATTGGTCCGCGCCGACTGGTTCGTGACGCTCACGATCGTCGCCGATCGCATCGGCCCCGACGTCTGGGAATTCATGTACGTCACGAGGTAGCGCGGCTGGCTCGGGAACCAGGACAACGTGAGTTCCTCGAGTTCGCCCAGCTCGATGTGCCGCTCGAGCCTGCTGACTGCCCGCGGCTCGGTCGGGACGTTCGCGGTCTTCTCGGTCAACGGTCTGGTCATGATGCTCCGCCCTTCTGCTCGGCCCGTGAAGGTCGGTCCCCCACCGGTCACGGTGGGGAGCTCCAGCCCCTCACCGCTCGCTGAGAAGGAGTGCAGAAGGTGGTGCGCTGATACAACGGGCCGGCGGCAAAGGGGCGGCGGTGGAGCTACCAGGGGTTGCCCCGCTGGACCTCGCGCAGGGCTGGCCGCACGTCGACGAGATAGACGATCGAGGCGACCAGAGCGACCAGGCCGAAGATGCCGAGGGTGTCGGTCAGCAGCGACACCGCAGCGGCGCCGCCGGTGATACCGAGCCAGGCCGGCTTCGTGAGCTTGTCAGCGGCGGTGTACAGCGGGGTCGGCCGCATGACGGCGTCCACTAACGCCCAGACGGCCAACGCCAGCGCCCCCAGCTCGATCCCGTTGGCAAGCATGCCGGTGAGGATGTCCACCCGACGAGCGTACGCCGCCGGATCGAACGGACGGGTCCTGTCTCACCCACTGGCTAGCATCCGCTTCCATGAGCGCCAGCCTCGGTCACCTGACCATCGACACCACGGATCTGGATCGAGCCATCGGCTTCTGGTCGGAGGTTTTCACCGCCGAGGTGTGGCGCGCACCGGACGGCGCGATCGCGGTGCTGTCCTGCGACGGCATGCTCGACCTGACGCTGCAGCGCGTCGACGCCCTGCCCAGCGGCAAGAACCCGGTGCATCTCGACCTGTTCACTGCCGATCTGGACGCCGAAGTGGCACGGCTCACCGCGCTCGGTGCCCGACTGCAGGAGACCCACGACGCGCACGGAACCACCTGGGCAACGATGACCGATCCGGATGGTCTGGTCTTCGACGTGGTACTCCACGCGGAACGCAACTGACTCGTCCGGAACGAGCGAAGGACCCCCGGGCGGGAGGTCCGGGGGTCCTTCGGGTCGTGCGGCCGGCTCAGGCCTTGTTGGCGGCCTTGTTGGCGGCCTTGTTGGCGACCTTGGTCGCCGACGGCTTGCTGGAAGCCTTCGTCGTTGCGGACTTCTTGGCAGCCGGGGCCTTGCGGACCGGCGGCTTGCGGGTGGTCGACTTGCGGGCGTTGGTGTTACGGGCTGCGGTCTTGCGGACCGTCGCCCGGGTCGCTTCCGCCCCCTCGGCCACAGCGTCCTTCGCGTCTGCGATCTCGGAGTCGACCTCCTCCAGCAGGTCCTCTAGAGAGTCCTCGACGGTGTCGACGGCCCGCTCGGCACGGAAGATCACTCGCTGCACCCGCGGGTCCTTGCGGAACTCGTGGACGACCTCCTCGCCGCGCTTGCTGAGCTGGACGTAGACGGTCACCGCCTGCTCGCCGGCGGTCTGCAGGTAGTTCCCGACCACCTTGCGTACGTCGGCCGGGGCGACCCGGCCGGTGGCGATCTCCTGGGTGCGGGTGGCCAGCTGCTTGCCCTGGTCCGCGGCCCGGGTGACGACTAGATCACCGGCGCCGACGGCGGCGAAGGCGTAGGTGCGGACGCCGGCCAGGGCCAGCTTGCCCTGCTCTGCGGCGATCTCGCTGTACTGCCTGAACTCGCTGGTAACGCTCATATCTCCTCTTTCTGGTGGGCGTTCTCGTTGCAGAAGGACTGGTAGATGTCGAGCAGCACCTGCTTCTGCCGCTCGTGCAGGTGCGGGTCACGCAGGATGCTGTTGGCGACATCCGGATCACCCTCGCGCTCGGTGAGGATGCCGGCTTGCACATAGAGCGTCTCGGCGGAGATCCGCAGACCCTTGGCGATCTGCTGCAGGATCTCCGCGCTCGGTTTGCGCAGCCCCCGCTCGATCTGGCTGAGGTAGGGGTTGCTCACTCCGGTCGCCTGTGCCAGCTGCCGCAGTGAGACCTGCGCGGCGGTGCGCTGCTCGCGGATGTACTGCCCGATACCGGTGAGGCCCTGCATGCAACGCACCTCCGATGACGTTCATCCACCACGGTAGGCGCCTAGTGCTAGCTCCTGCAAGCAGATCTGCTAGCGGATACGCGTGAGGTGCGTCACCGGGAGCCTTCTACGATTCGCAGCGCCATGGCAATCCACCCGATCCGGATCATCGGAGACCCCGTCCTGCATCACCCCGCCGCGCCGGTCACGGCGTACGACGAGTCGCTGCGCACACTGATCGCGGACATGGTCGAGACC
>JACCZY010000092.1 GCA_013695685.1 Geodermatophilaceae bacterium
ACGACGGCGCCGGTGACGAGGTCGCCGGGCACGGCCGGCAGCACCTGGACCAGGTAGTCCTCGGCCGCCGCCGTCGTACCGATGTCCTTGCCCGCGGCTTCGGACAGGAACCAGCGGTGTTCGAGGATCTCGTGGAAGATCTGGGCGTCGTCGAGTCTGCCCCGCAGGTCCGCCGGGATCGAGGCGATCACCGGGTCGTAGATCTCCTCGAGCCAGCGGTTGGCAGCGACCGCCTCCGGCACCGGCCGGCGCGAGGTCTGTTCCAGATATCCCCGGAAGCTCGCGATGTCGGCGAGCAACCGGCGAGCCTGGTTCTCCTGCACATCGAGCCCGGTACGCGCGAAGAACAGCCGGCGGTGATGACCGGGTTCGGCGACCCGGGTGGTCAGCCGCAGTCGGCTGCCCTCGCCCGCGTCAACCAGTTCGATCTCGTCGACGTCGAAGCCGAGTTCGTTCAGCCGCCGCACCCGCTCGCCGATGCGGTACCGCTGCTCCTCGGGGAGCAGCACCTCCTCACTGGTGAGCTCCGCCCACAGCGCCTCGTACCGGCGGGCCAGCTCATCGACGATCTCGATCGCGTCCAGGTCGTCGCTCACGAACCCGCCCGCCTGCAGGTCGAGGAGTTCACCGCCCACCCGTTCCCGTGCCATCGCCACGTCGTAGCGGCGTTGCCCGTCGGACAGCGTCGGGTGCATCTCGGCGGTTTCGGCGTCCACGAGGTACGCCGACAGCGCACCGGCGTCGAGCCGGAACAGCGTATTGGACAGTGAGCAGTCCCCCCACATGAAGCCGGCCAGGTGCAGCCGGACAAGCAGTTCCACCTGGGCGTCGAGCAGCCGGTCGGTCAGTTGCTGCCCGCGCGGGTTGGCGAACAGCGCCCGGTAGGAGGTGGAGAAGTCCAGGAAGTGGGTGACCAGGATCGCGTCCAGCTCGGTGCCGGGGTCGGCTCCCCGATCGACTCCGCGATCGACTCCCCGATCAATTCCGCGATCGATGACGACGCCGAGCACCTGCACGGCAGGGATGCCCAGCTTGGTCAGCTGGCGCAGGAGCTGGTACTCCTTCCGGGCCAGGCGGACGTCGATTTCCTTGAGCGCAAAGACCTCGCCTGCCTCGGCGACGAAACGCACGACGTGCCGGGAAAGCCCCCGCTGGGGAACCTCGACCAGACGGTCGTCGACCCAGTCCGCCAGCGAGTGCCGCCAAGGCAGGGTCAGCAGGCCGGCGGTGGCCTCAGCCGGCGGGCTGAAGAGGAAGCGCACCGGGGACTCCTCCGTTCTCGAGCCCGGCCGGGATGAACGGCTCGACCGAGACCGGCCGCACCAGCCGACGGGTGGCCGCCAGACCCCATTCGTCGAGCTCCCGAAGCCGGTCGCTGCTTCCCCGCAGACCGCCGTAGCGCTCGACATGACCGGCCCACTGCTCGCGCTGCTCCACGGTTGCGGCGGCGAGCAGGCAGTCGGGATCGTTGACCCAGAACCTGCCGTGCTGCCAGGCGCGCTCACGCCCGCACCGGGTCGCGGCGCGCTGGGACGGCTGTGACTGGTCGCCGTCGGGCGGCTCGACGTACGGCGCGATGTCCGGGCTGACCCGCATCGCATCGACGAGGCCGACGCTGGGCAGCATCGGAGCGCCGCAGCCGAGTACGTACGTGTCGGCACCGGCCGCTTCCCGGATGATCTGCAGGCCACTCCGGTAGGCATCGATCCCGGACGTCTCGGGCTCGGTACGGGTCCCGGCCAGGGCGCCGGCGTAGACGAAGTCCAACTTCAGGAAGTCGATGCCGATGTCCCGGAGCCCGGCGAACACCTCATGCAGATAGGCCTGCGCGCCGGGGGCCGTGACGTCCAACGCGGCGAGTTGCTGGTCCCAGCCCGTCCCGGCGTCGGCGCCGCCGATCACCCAGTCCGGATGGTCGCGGAACACCGCGGACCGATGTCCTACGAGGAACGGAGCCACCCAGATGCCGGCCCGCCGGCCCCGGTCTTTGATCCGTGCCACGATGTCCCGCAGTGAGGTGAAGCGCGCGGACAGGGTGAGCCAGTCGCCGATGTCAGCCTGCCATCCGTCGTCGATCTGCACCACCTCGATGTCGAGTTCGAGGTCGTCGATCGCCTGCAGGTTCTCCTCGACGTCGGCTTGGCTGACCGAGGTCGAGTAGTGGTACCAGGAGCACCACAGGGTGGGAGCCGCCCGCAGCGTTCCGACCACCGTGCGGGTCGCGAAGCTGTCCGCCCACCGGGCCAGCGCGCCCTGCACGCCGCCGGCACGCGTGTCGACGATGTGATCGACCGGCGCCTCGGCGTACACCGCCACTCTGTCGCCGCCAACCTCCGCCCGGATCGAGGGAATGGCCCGCGGCCCGCGGGCGGCGAAGACGTGGACCTCCGAGCCCGTACCCGGATCGACCGCCAGCAGGCCCTCACCCCAGAAGGCGTCAGCCGGCGCCACCCGGTCCGGCCGGTGGTTCATCACCCGCCGGTTGTCCGAGGACGGCCGAAACGGGGGCTGCCCCAGCGGGTAGCTCATCGTGGGACTCCACGACTGCCACCCGTGCTCGTAGATCCGCGCGCGGTCGGGATCGACCTCGACAACGGCGATCTGGTGCATTGACCGCGTGACCCCGGAGGGCGCTACGTTCGGTCGGGTACCTGGGTGGCGCCGGTCTTGGTCTGCTTTGCTTGTGGCTCGCCATCTGCGACCCGCGCACCGTCGGCCGTGGAGAACATGTGCTCCTCGCCTTCACGGATTCGCAGGTGGATCGTCTCGCCCTTCATCGGCGGCTGGCGGGCGTCGACCCGCACGATGGTCAGCTGGTCGTCACGTCCTTCTTTGCCGGCCACCTGCAGTTGGCCGTAGGCGTAGGCGTCCGAGCCGAGCTCCTCGACTACCGCGACCTCCATCGCGAAGGACTCGGCGCTGTCGCTGACCACCTCGGTGGATTCTGGGCGAAAACCCAGCGTTGCGGTCTTGGTGTCGCCCTTGGCGAGTTCGGCGAGCGTCGCGCGGGAGAGCGGAACGGTGGCATCGCCGAGCCGGGCGCCCTTGTCCGTCAGCTCCACCTCCACCAGGTTCATTGCCGGTGATCCGATGAATCCGGCGACGAACACGTTAGCCGGTCGGTCGTACAGGTTGCGAGGAGTGTCCACCTGCAGCAGCAAACCGTCCTTGAGTACGGCTACCCGGTCGCCCATCGTCATTGCCTCGACCTGGTCATGGGTGACATAGACGGTGGTTGTCCCGAGCCGGCGTTGCAGCGCCGCGATCTGGGTCCGGGTCTGTACCCGCAGCTTCGCGTCCAGGTTCGACAGCGGCTCGTCCATCAGGAACGCCTGGGGATTGCGGACGATCGCCCGACCCATCGCGACCCGCTGACGCTGCCCACCGGACAGCGCCTTGGGCTTGCGGTCGAGATAGTCCTCGAGGTCGAGCAGCTTGGCGGCGTCGGTAACCCGCTCCCGGATGTCGGTCTTGGAGTTGCCGGCGATCTTCAACGCAAAGCCCATGTTGTCGGCCACGGTCATGTGCGGGTACAGCGCGTAGTTCTGGAACACCATGGCGATGTCGCGTTGCTTGGGCGGCAGGTGCGTGACGTCCTTGTCGCCGATGCGGATGGTTCCCTCGTTGACCTCCTCGAGGCCGGCCAGCATCCGCAGTGCCGTCGACTTTCCGCAGCCGGACGGCCCGACGAGCACCAGGAACTCCCCGTCACCGATCTCGAGATCGAGTTCGTTGACCGCCGGCCGGGGGTTGCCGGGGTACTGCCGGGTGGCTTGGTCAAACGTTATCGAAGCCATGTCTGTGCCTCTCCTAATCGGCCATGTGCTCGTTGAAGGTCGAGCACGACGCTCCGGAAAATCCAGCGGCTACCGCCCACCGCACTCATCCCTTGACCGAACCGGCGGTCAGCCCGCGAACGAAGTAGCGCTGCAGGGAGATGAAAACGAGCAGCGGGACCGACATCGTGACGAACGCCCCCGCGGTGATGAGTTGCCAGCCCTGGCCCTGCGAACCGAGCAGGGAAGCGAGCCGCACCGTGACGGCCTGGTTGTCTCCATAGCCGAGGAACAGCAAGGCCACGAGCAGGTCGTTCCA